>JAAXVP010000136.1 GCA_013335435.1 Thiobacillus sp.
CGCCGAAGGAGGCGCCCGAGAGCACGCCCAGGATGCCGGGCGACACCAGGGGGTTGGCGAACACCGCCTGGTAGGCCGCGCCCGAGGCGGCCAGGGCGGCGCCGATGAGCACCGCGGCGAGGACGCGGGGCAGGCGGATCTCCCAGACCAGGCTCCTGATCAGGTCGTAGCGGTCGGCGGCCATGTCGTACCAGCCGGCCGCAGCGGCCAGGAACTCGGCCAGGTCGGCGGCGGCGACCGGATAGCGGCCGTAGAGCAGGGCGGCGAACATGGCGAGCGGCAGCGACAACGCCAGCCCCCCCAGCCAGCCGGCCGCCGGCGCGCCGGCCCCGGAGCGGGAGGCCGGTTCGGCGTAGGCCAGGCTGGCGGGGGGTGCGTTGCCCATCAGGCCTCCCTGGCCGTCGTGGCTTGCTCCAGCGACTCCCGCGCCCCGGCATAGGGATGCCGGCCGGGCTGCTCGCGGGTGGTGCGCCGGGTGATCATGCGGATGGAGAAGGGCTCCATCCAGTTCCAGTATTCCTCCCGCACCGACTCCGGAAAGCCGATGTCGTCGAAGCTGGCCAGCAGCTCGCGCAGCCAGATCTCGCGGGCGCGCTCGTCGATGGCGACCGGGAAGTGGCGTACCCGCATGCGCATGGGGCCGTGGGCGGGGGTGAAGACCTCGGGGCCGCCGCAGGCCTCGACCACGAAGTCGGCGGCCTTCTCCACCGCCGCCGCGAAGGCGCGGGGCTCGTCCGGGAACAGGGCGCCCACCTCGGTGGCCTTCAGGCGGTCGTGGTGGTGGCGCACCAGATGGCGCAGGGCGTCGGCGCCGGCCACCTGGAACAGCCGCCGGGACGGGAACGGCACCGGCGGGAAGATCAGTTCGGCGTGGCCTTCCATCCAGCGCACCTGGTCGCCGGCCTTGAGGGCCTCGCCGGAACTGCACAGGCAGTGCATGCGCTGGGCGCCCGCGGGGATGGCCTCGAGGGCGGGCTCGTCGTGATGATGGCTGGGGCAGGCGGTCATGGCGGGGTCTCCGTATCAGTGGCGGGGGGCGCCGAGCAGTTCGTCGAGGTCGGCCTCGGTCAGCTCGGCGCCGAAAAACAGGCGGTAGAAGGTGCGGGTCTCGGCCCTCGGGTCGACCTGGAAGCGGTCCGGGTAGAAGGCGTGGGCCAGCCACTGGATGCCCAGGGCGCGCATGAAGGAAGGCGGCCGGTCGAGCCAGTTCATCGGCTTGCGCGGCACGTCGAGCACCCGGCCGGACTTGACGGCGGCGATGCGCTGCCAGCGCGCGTCGGTGGCGGCGCCGGCGCTGAACAGCGGATCCTGGGCGACGATCACCCGCGGGTTCCAGAGCAGGATGCGCTCCATGTCGACCCGCTCCTGGCCGTACATGGTCCGTTGCTCGCAGCGGTAGACGTTGGCGCCGCCGGCCAGGGCGATGGCCTCGGCATGGAAGGAGGTATCGCAATCGGTGGCCAGTCCGTCCGGGGTCTCGGCGTAGTACACCGTGGTGCGCTTGCCGGCCGGGATGCCGGCCACCGCCTTGTCGACGCGCGCCATGGCCCGGCGGATGTAGTCCGCCAATTCCTTGCCGCGCGCCTCCCGGCCGACCAGGCGGCCGACGAACTCGAAGGCGGGCGGCCAGTCGGCCAGGGTTTCCAGGCGCACGTAGACCAGGGGCACGCCGACCTTGCGGAAGGGCGCCTCGATGCCGGCCGGCGGCAGGTCCGACTTGCCGTTCAACCAGCCCAGGGCGAGATCGGGCTTGAGCGCCAGCAGGGCCTCGGGGTTGACCTGCTTGCCGTGGCCCATGGCGCTGCCCAGCACCGGCAGGTCCATCGTGCCGGGTCGCAGGAAGCGTTCGCTGCCCGGTGTGAAGGCCATGTTGAGCGCCCGTACCAGGCTGGGGTCGAGGGCATAGAGCAGGGCGGTGAGGGGCGGCGCGGCGCCGAACGGGCGGGCCACGAGGTCGGGCACGGCGACCGTGCGGCCGGCCATGTCGACGACCTCGCGGGCCTGGGCGGCCAGTGGCAGCCCCGACAAGGCAAGGATGCGGACCAGCCGCACCAGGACGTGCGGCAACCGGAATCCACAGGTGGGGTCATGCGCCATGGGGTACCTGAATATATGTAGTGATATGACATATATTGCACAGGGCATGCCTACTTATTCGATTGGCTAAGACATTGTTATTTAATGGAATGCAATAAGCGTTATGTAGCCATGATTGGCATAAAAACGACATGGGTGTGGCGTTATGTAGCCAAAGTTACAAACGACACGCCGGCCAGGCCTGGGCCGGAAGCGGATGGCGCTCGGGATTGGCAGGTTTCCGCGCGACCGTTATCGGCGATCGGCCGTGCCCTGGTCATCCGGAGAATAAAAAAAGCCCGGTATAAGACCGGGCTTGCGGACTATGCGGCCTGGGGCCGGACTATTTGGCGAAACGCGCTACGGCAAAGTCGCCGTTGTGGTTGACGACCGCCCACGCCGTCTTCGTGGCGGGGTCCACCCCGTACGTACCCAGTTCATAGCCGGACTTCCATTTGCCGACGACGAACTTTTTGCGGCCGCCTAGGTTGCGGTCGACCGCGTTGAGCCAGTTGCCATCCGCACCCCGGGTGGCGAGGCCGAAGCCGCCCATGCCCAACTGCTCGGGGACGGCTTTTGCCGGCTCGTAGCTCATCGCCAGCACGTAGGTGTCGGTCTGCTCGGCGGCCAATTCCGCCATGCCCCAGAGCGTCAGGATATTGCTGGCGGCATATTCATCCTGCTTGGGGGCCCCGATTTGCCTGGCAGTCCACCCGGTATGGACGGCCTTGGTGGTCGGGCGGCCATCGTAGATGCTCGTCGTGCTGCCGTTGACGCCATCCAGTATCTTGGCCGTCGTGCCGGCAAAGCTGTCCTCGACCACCGTGTAGGGCATGCCCTGGGGGATGATGAAGCCCTTGCCGTTCAGGCTGTAGCCGAAGCTTTCCTGCTTGGTGTATTTCAGGTTGGGCAGCGCGGTCAGGTCGCAATCGCCGCCACAGCCGTTGGGGGAGGCATAGAAATCCACGTTCACGCGCGGGCCGTCCACGGTGACGATGTAATAGCCGATCGTGAACAGTTGCTGTGCGATGGGGGTTTCGCGCGGCGGGTGGTTGTAGCGGATGTCGTTGATGTCCGTCCCACGGGACGGGTCGTAAACCTGCGGGATATAGAACTTGTAGCTATTGGAAGCGGCCGTGATGTCCTGCACCCTGGAACCGTGGTCGGGACTGGCGACGATGGCCCGGTTGTGCATGTGGTCGTGGCCGCCGAAGAGATAGTGCACACCGTTGCGGTCCAGGCTGGACATGAACTGGTTCTGAAGCGCCGGGGCGGCGGACGGGTCATTTCCGAACAAGGTGTCCGCATGGTTTTCCGTGATCAGCCCCTTGTGGCTGAAAACGAAGGCGTTCTCGCTACCCGGCTTGGCGTCCAGGACGCCCTTGGTCCAGTCCACCTGGTCCTGGCCGAGTACCGATTGCGGCGTGTCGTCCGGCCGGTTGAACTGGTCCAGCACGATGAAAGTGGCGCCTTGGTACTTGAAGGCATAACTCAAGCCGTCCATTCCGCTCGGACTGCCGAGGCACGTCACGCCGGCCACGTTGCGGTCCCCCTTGGCGGGGTCCGTCTTGCATTGCGTCTGGGGCCAGAGGGCCTGGAATTTCCGCGCGGCTACGGAAGATCCCTCATGGTTGCCGCGCAAGGGATAGAAGCCGATTCCCGCGTCATACAGTGCTTGCGCATGGGCGGCGCGCGTTTCCAGGTTGACGGCGTTGGTGCCTTCCTTGTCCACCAGGTCGCCGACCTGGATCACGAACTTCACCTTCTTGGCGATGAATTGCTGGTTGAGGCTGTCGACGATACCCGTGGCAACGGTATTTTCGCCGCCGGGATAGGTCTTCCACTGGGTATCCGACATGACCCCGAAGCTGAAAGCCGCCAACGCGGACGGTATGGAAAGGCTGAGGCCCAAGGCGAGCGCCAGGGTGGTGATCTTGTGCGTACTGGCCATGCTTGACTCCGGTTGTTGAGGGAACCCTGTCCCGCCGGAAGAGGCGTCCTTCTGCTGGGTATGCGGTCCTTGGCGCATTACCCAGCCGCTTGATTTCCACCGGCTGCAGGATGGAAAAAGAATTGCATGTCTTCATGTCAGCTTAATGTCGTCCGGCACACGAAAATGTGTCGGCAGTCTGGCCGAGCGCCTAGACGAGAGGGGGGCAGGCCATCCGGCCATCGGCTCCGTATTCGCGTTTGCCGGAAGTGGCTACGCCCACGGACGGGCAGCCAGATGGCGCAGCCGGAACGCCGTGCCGAAGCCGGGCGACCGCGACCCGTCAAGTAGAGAAGGTCACCTTCACGTCTTTGGGTCCGGCATGATACGGCGCCGAACTGACCAGCAACCCGGCCCCCGCCCCGGCATAGGCGACCGCATTGCCGACCTTCACCCCACCGGCAATGGCGAGCAGCGGTGCCAGGCCTTTTGCGGCCAGGACGCTCTTCAGTCGTCGTACCCGTTCCGGATCGAACCGCTCCAGTTGCAGCACCGGGGCACCGGCCTCGGCCCAGGCCAACGCCTCGGCCTCGTCCGAGACCTCGACTACCAGGTTGCGTTCGGGCTGGCGCGTGCGCAGCCGGACGACCGTCGCGGCCGGCGTCTCGTCCAGGAACAGCCGGTGTTCGTGGAACAGCAGCAGGGTTTCCGACAGGCCCAGGCGATGCATGGCGGCGCCGCCGCAGCGCACCGCCTTGATGGCCATGGCCTTGGTGCCGGGGAAGTGCTTGCGGGTGCAGGCGAGGGGTGTGTCGAAGCCGGCGTCGCGCAGGCTCTCGACGATGGCCGCGACTCCGCCGGCGATGCCGGAATAGAGCTCGACCAGCACCTGGGCGGTCTTCCAGGCCCGGTGCAGGGCGGCGGCGCTGCCTTCCGCGCTGAGGAGCGTACCGTCGGTGGCGGTGCCGGAGGGGGCAACGACCTTGGCGCGGGCGCCGGCCAGCTCGAATAGCCGGGCCGCCTCCTCGCTGCCGCATACGGTCATGGCGGCGCGGGCGGTGAAGGTGAGCGCGGCCGGGCGGTCGCCGATGCCGAGCTGGTCGGTGGTGAGGTCGCCGTAGGGCGCGTCCTCGGTCAGCAGGCGGGCCAGGGCTTCGTCGGGCAGGGCACGTTCGGCGACGACGATCATTGCAGTTAGCCGATCAGGGCCACGGCCTTGACCTGGGCCCAGACCGGCTGGCCGGGCGCCAGGCCGAGCGCGACGGCGGAGCGCCGGGTCAGGCGGGCGACGATGGCCGTGCCGCCCACATCGACCCGGACCAGGGCCAGGGCGGGATGGCCGTCGTCGGCCAGTTCGGCCACCGTGCCCGGGAGCAGGTTGAGGATGCTGGTGTCGTCCTGGTGAGTCAGGGCCAGGCTGACGTCGCGGGCCAGGATGCGCACCCGGACGCGGTGGCCGATGGCATGGCCGGTATCGCGCACCCAGAGCTCGCCGCCGGCGAAGTCGGCGCGGATCAGGTGCCAGGCCTCGTCGCGGGCGCCGATCGTGGCGTCGATGACCACGCCGGCGTCTTCACCTAATCGAATGGGCAGGTCCAGGCGGGCCAGGGTCGCCGCCAAGGGGCCTTCGGCGACGGCACGGCCGTTGTCCAGGGCGACGATGTGGTCGGCCAGGCGGGCCACCTCGTCGGGGGCGTGGCTGACGTAGAGGATGGGGATCTCCATCTCGTCGTGCAGGCGTTCCAGGTAGGGCAGGATCTCCTGCTTGCGGGCCAGGTCGAGGGCCGACAACGGCTCGTCCATGAGCAGCACGCGCGGGCTGGTGAGCAGGGCGCGGGCGATGGCGACGCGCTGGCGCTCGCCGCCGGACAGGCGGTCGGGCCGGCGTTCGAGCAGGTGGCCGATGCCGAGCAGGTCGAGCACCCGCGCCATGTCCACCCGCCGCTCGGCCGCCGGGACGCGCTTGAGGCCGTATTCCAGGTTGCCGCGGGCGGTCAGGTGGGGGAACAGGCTGGCCTCCTGGAAGACGTAGCCGAGGGCGCGCTTGTGGGTGGGCAGGAAGACCCGGTCGTCCTGCCAGACCTCGCCGTTCACCTCCAGATGGCCGGGCGCGCGGTCGAGGCCGGCGATCAGCCTGAGCAGGGTGGTCTTGCCGGAGCCGGACGGCCCGAACAGGGCGGTGACGCCCCGGCCGGGCAGGTCGAGATCGACGTCCAGGCTGAATTCGCCGCGGTCGAGCCGGAAACGGGCGCGGATGGTCATGGCGCGCGCCTCCGGCCGAGCAGGTTGAGGCTCAGCAGGACCACGAAGGAGAAGGCCACCATGGCGCCGGCCAGCAGGTGGGCGGGGCCGTACTCCATGGCCTCGACGTGGTTGTAGATGGCCACCGAGACCACCTGGGTCTCGCCCGGTATGTTGCCGCCCAGCATCAGGACGACGCCGAACTCGCCCACGGTGGGCGAGAAGGCGAGCACGATGGCGGTCAGGAAGCCGGGCCGGGCCAGGGGCACGGCGACGCTGAAGAAGCGGTCGCGGAGGCCGGCGCGCAGGGTGGCGGCCACTTCCATGGGACGGTCGCCCATGGCCTCGAAGGCGTTCTGGATCGGCTGCACCGCGAACGGCATGGAGAACAGCACCGAGCCGACCACCAGGCCCCAGAAGGTGAACGGCAGGCGGCCCAGGCCGAGGGCCTGGGTCAGCTGGCCGACCGGGCCGTCCGGACCCATGGCCAGGAGCAGGTAGAAGCCCAGCACGGTGGGCGGCAGCACCAGGGGCAGGTTGACCAGGGCCGCCACCGGGCCTTTCCAGAACGAGCGGGTATGCGCCAGCCACCAGGCGATCGGCGTGGCGATGAGCAGCAGCAGGGCCGTGGTGGTGCCGGCCAGCTTGAGGGTCAGCCAGACGGCTGTGAGGTCGGAGGGGGGCATGGGTTGGCGCGATGGCTTAGGGTTTCGTCATTCCCGCGCAGGCGGGAATCCAGTTTGACGGCCCTGGGTCCCCGCCTGCGCGGGGACGACGGACGTTATGTCAGGGCAGCTCGTAGCCGAAGGCCTTGATCACGGCGACGGCCTTGGCGCTCTTCATGTATTTCATGAACGCCTCGGCGGCGGCCTTGTCCTGGGCGCCGGCCAGGACGATGGCGTCCTGGCGGATCGGGTTGTAGAGCGCTGCCGGCACCAGCCACTGGGAGCCGTCGATGGTCTTGCCGTCCTTGACGGTCTGGGACAGGGCGATGAAGGCCATGTCGGCATTGCCGGTGTCGGCGAACTGCATGGTCTGGCTGATGCTCTCGCCCATCACCAGGCGGTCCTGCACCGAGGTCCAGAGACCCAGCTTTTCCATGGCCTCCTGGGCGGCCAGGCCGTAGGGGGCCAGCTTGGGATTGGCGATCGCCAGCTTGGCGAAGGCGCCCTTCAGGACTTCGCCCTTGGCGTCGACGTAACCGGGTTTCCGGCTCCACAGGACCAGCTTGCCGATGGCGTAGGTGAACTGGCTGGCGCCCTCGCCCAGGCCTTCCCTGGCCATCTTGGCCGGGGTGGTGTCGTCGGCGGCGAGCAGCACGTCGAAGGGGGCGCCGCTCTTGATCTGGGAATAGAACTTGCCGGTGGAGCCGAAGCTGAGCTTCACGGTGTGGCCGGTATCGGCCTGGAACTGCTCGGCGATCTTCTGTACCGGCACGCTGAAGTTGGCGGCCACGGCGGCGCGCACCTCGCCGGCGTCGGCTTGCAGGGCCAGAAGGCCGAGAGGGATCAGGGCGAGTAGATGTTTGAATTTCATGGTGGGGCTTCCTTTTCGGGGGGATGAATCAGCTCATGACCGCGAGGATCACGCTGGATGATTTGAAGGCGGCGCACACCGGCACGCCGACGGCGAGGCCCATCTCCTCGACGCTCTCGCGGGTGACCACGGCGACCACGCTCTTGCCGCTGGGCAGGGCGACCGTGACCTCGGCGTTGACCGCGCCGACCTGGAGGTCGTAGACCGTGCCCCACAGCTTGTTGCGGGTGGAGACCTTGACCTGGGTATCGGTGTAGAGGAGTACCGAGGGCGCCTTGACCAGGGCGAACAGCTCCATGCCGACGCGCAGTTCCAGGTTCTCGGCGCTCTCGTTGGTGATCACGGCGACGATCTCGTTCCAGTCGTCCAGGCGCATGCGCACCTCGAAGTTCACCGGGCCCTGAATCAGTGCGCTGACGACGCCCCTGAACTGATTTCGTGCACTGGTCTTCATGGAGAACCGGTTGAGCAGGCGGTTGAAGTTGCGCAGGTCGGCCAGGTTGCCGCCCAGCTTGTCGAGGGCGCGCTGGTATTCGGTCTCGACGGCGCGGAACAGCTTGATCATGTTGCGGCCGTGCTCGGTGAGCTGGCTGCCGCCGCCGCGCCGGCCGCCGACCTCGCGCAGGACCAGCGGCTGGTCGCACAGGTTGTTCATCGAGTTCACCGCGTCCCAGGCCGCCTTGTAGGACAGGCCCCGCTCCTTGGCGGCCTTCTGGATCGAGCCCAGGCGTTCGATCGCCTCGAGCAGGTGCACGCGCTGCCCCGCCAGCAGGACGCCTTCGTCGGTGTCCAGGTAGATGCGTCCGACCAGATGCATGTGTTTCTCCTCGGTCATGGGTTTTTACCTATGTAGAAATACACCATAACGGATGGCGAGAGAAGTCGCGGAAAAAGTCATCGTAGGCCTTTGTGATCGGTTTGGCATGGTTATAGCTATGCAATAGCCGTGCCAGCGCCGGTGCGCATTCGTTATGTACTCATGTATATAACGAAGCGATTTTCCCCGACGCGGGCCGGGCTTCCGCACTACACTCGACCCCCACGCGGGGGGAGGGACTTCCGTAACGACCTGTAAGGAGTAACCAGCATGAAAAGCAGCGCGCGCAACCAGTTCGAAGGCAAGGTCACCTCGGTGATCGCCGGTCCGGTCAACGCCGAGGTCGAATTGACCCTCGACAGCGGCGACCGCATCGTCTCCATCGTCACCATGGGTAGCGTCAAGGAACTCGGTCTGCA
>JAAXVP010000137.1 GCA_013335435.1 Thiobacillus sp.
TTCGGGCAAGCGCTCCGGGCGCGGTTCCGCCGGACCGGCCGTAGCGACCTCAGGCTCGATTGCGGCGGGCGGCGCCGGTTCGGGCACGGCGGCCGGCACCGCCGGCGGCGGGAGCGGGGATGCGCGCCGAGACGTCGGAGTCGGCGCCGCGACATGGGCCGACTCGGCCGCGACCAGACTGGCCTCGATGGGGAACTCCAGCGTCACCTCCGGGGTGAAGCCGAAATTACCGGCCGTACCGAGCAAAAGCAGGTGCGCCGCCAGGGAAACCGCCAAGGCTCCGAGCAGGGCACGGTTCACCTTGACGGCCACGGCGGCTCAAGCCTCGTCTGGCGGGGGGGAAATCAGCGCCGCCATGGCGCCGGAGGCTCCGTCGACCAGGACAGTGGCGTCGGCACGCACACGCAAGCGGCCCTCGGCGAACCAAGCCACCGCCATGGGGAAGATGCGATGCTCCTGTTCCAGCACCCGGGCCGACAGGCTCGCCTCGTCGTCATCCGGCAGGACCGGCACGGCCGCCTGGACGATGATGGGGCCGACGTCGACCTCGGGGGTGACGAAATGCACCGTGCAACCGTGCACGCGAACCCCGGCCGCCAGGGCGCGGGCATGCGTGTGCAGGCCGGGGAAGGCCGGCAGCAGGGCGGGATGGATGTTGATCAGGCGACCCTCGTAACGGCGCACGAAGCCCTCGGTCAGGACGCGCATGAAACCGGCCAGGATGACCAGATCCGGGGCATGGCGGTCGATCTCGGCCGCCAGAGCGGCATCGAAGGCCTCGCGGCCGTGGTACCGCTTGTGATCGACCACCGCCGTCGGCACGCACAGGCCGGCGGCGATCTCCAGGCCCTTGGCGTCCGGGCGGTTGCTGATCACGCAGGCGAACTCGACCGGCAGGCCGGCCTTGAGCAGCGACTCCATGTTGGAGCCGCGCCCCGAGATGAGGACGACCGCCTTCATCAACGGATGATGGTCTGGTGCTCGTCGCCCTGGCGGGCGGCGATCGCGCCCAGCCGATACACGGTCTCGCCCTGGCCGACCAGGAACTGCGCGGCGGCATCGGCGTCGGCCGCGGCGACCACCACCACCATGCCGATGCCGCAGTTGAAGGTGCGGTGCATCTCGCGCTCGGCCACGTTGCCCTTTTCCATCAGCCACTGGAATACCGGCGGCAGGGTCCAGGCGGACTTGTCGATCATGGCCACGGTGTTGTCGGGCAGCACGCGCGGGATGTTCTCCAGCAGGCCGCCGCCGGTGATGTGGGCCATGCCCTTGACCGTCAACTGTTTCATCAGGGCCAGGAGCGGCTTGACATAGATGCGGGTCGGCTCGAGCAGGACGTGGCCGAGCGGGCGGCCGTGGAAGTCGCTCGCCAGGTCGGCACCGCTGACCTCGACGATCTTGCGGACCAGGGAATAGCCGTTCGAGTGTGGACCGCTCGAGGCCAGGCCCAGGATGACGTCGCCCGGCTTGATGTCGGCGCCCGAGATCAGCTTGGACTTTTCCGCCACCCCGACCGCGAAACCGGCCAGGTCGTATTCGCCGACCGGATACATGCCGGGCATCTCGGCCGTCTCGCCGCCGATCAGGGCGCAGCCGGACAGCTCGCAACCGGTGGCGATGCCGGACACGACCTGCTCGCCGGTATCGACGTCGAGCTTGCCGCAGGCGAAGTAGTCGAGGAAGAACAGCGGCTCGGCGCCCTGGACCAGGATGTCGTTGACGCTCATGGCGACCAGGTCCTGGCCGATGGTGTCGTGCTTGTTCAGGTCGAAGGCCAGCTTCAGCTTGGTGCCGACGCCGTCGGTACCGGAGATCAGCACCGGTTCCTTGTAGTTCTTCGGCAGTTCCATGAGGGCGCCGAAGCCGCCGATGCCGCCCAGGACTTCGGGGCGCATGGTGCGTTTGGCATGGGGCTTGATGCGTTCGACCAAGGCATCGCCGGCATCGATGTCGACGCCGGCATCACGGTAGGAAAGTCCGGTTTGGCTGTTCACGGCAGGATCGGGATCAATATGGGAAGGATGGTATTCTAGCCGAATGGACATGAACCCGGCTTCCAACCGCACGCTTCTATACCTACTGGTCGTCGCCGGCGGGTTTTACCTGCTCTACCTGCTCTCGCCCATCCTGACCCCATTCCTGCTCGCCGCCGCCCTGGCCTACCTGTTCGACCCCCTGGTGACCCGCCTGGCAGCACGCCGGATCGGCCGCACCTGGGGCACCGTCCTGGTCCTGCTCGGCCTGGCCCTGTCCCTGGTCCTGCTGGTCCTGATCCTGACGCCGCTGTTCCAAGCCCAGGCCCGGATGCTCATGGCCCAGATTCCCAAGCTCATCGAATGGGGCCAGGTCGGCCTGCTACCCTGGCTGCAAACCCGCTTCGGCATCGACCTGGTCGGCGACCAGGCCGAGATCATGGCCTGGCTCAAGGGCCACGTCGGCGAACTGACCAAGCTGACCGCCTACCTGCCCGCAGTCGGCAACCAGGGCCTGGCCCTGCTCGGCTGGCTGGCCAATCTACTGCTCATCCCGGTGGTGACCTTCTACCTGCTGCGCGACTGGGACCACATCATGGCGGGCGCCGGCCGCCTGGTACCGAGCGCCCTGCGCCCCAAGGTGGCCGAGATCGCCCGCGAGATCGACGCCGTGCTGTCGGAATTCGCCCGCGGCCAACTCTCGGTGATCGTCCTGATGGTCCTGTTCTACAGCCTGGCGCTCTGGCTGGCCGGGCTCGACTACGCCCTGGCGGTCGGCATGGTGGCCGGCATCCTGGTCTTCGTGCCCTACCTGGGCGTGGTGGTCGGCGTCCTCCTCGGCACCCTGGCCGCCCTGGTCCAGGCCGGCGACCTGGCCACCCTGCTGCCGGTCTGGGGCGTGTTCGGCCTTGGCCAGTTGCTCGAGGGCATGCTGCTCACCCCCTGGCTGGTCGGCGACCGGGTCGGCCTGCATCCGGTCGCGGTGATCTTCGCCCTGATGGCCTTCGGCCAGCTGTTCGGCTTCTTCGGCGTCCTCCTCGCCATCCCCGCCTCGGCCGCCCTCCTGGTCGCCTTCCGCCACCTCAAGGCCCATCTCGACCCGGACTGACCCGATGGGCGAACCGCTCATCCTGTTCGGCGCCAGGAACGCCCACTAAGGGCCGGGGTCCGCTCCGGCACGGGAAAGGGGATATGCGGGCGGCAGTTTGTGGTTTCCTTCAGCCTCATCGTACCGATAACGTTGCGCACCCACCCGTGAGCTTCTTGACTAGGTCCGGAGGAACATCCGTCTCGTATGTCCGCGATTGCTTTTCGATTGCAATCGTGGAGCCATCCTTTGATTCAAATAGAAGCCAAGGACTAATGGGTTCCCCATAGACAGCATCCTTGACCTCGATGTATCCCAAAGACACCGGATACCTCGTTCCCATTTCCTTCTCGGCAATGGGAGTACGTACCTTCGCACGGGCCAGCGTCGCCAAAACACCCCCAAGGTCATGGGCGGCGACGCAATGCTCGGTTGCGTCACTTCCCGCATGAGTGACTTGAACGGCAAACAGCGCGTCGGGGCTAGAACGCTGAGCGGTAAAGGCCATGCTTTCGGAATGGTAGGCAAGAAACCGGACTTCGGATGGTTCCGCATCGAAAAGAGCGCTGCCGACTTCCAACTCGCCATTCCCGCGCCACCGACCCGATTCATCCAGGCTCAGCAACGTAAGCGCCACGCCTGACACGAAACCCATTCCGAGCAACGATACCGTGCGAAGGAGCGTCTTCATTGGATTTGCACCGGAATCCCAACCGAAGCCCAGTTGTATAGACTTTTCGCATCGTCCTCGGACAGCCGAACGCAACCGTGCGAGCCCACCCAATCAGTGACGATGTTTCGAGACATCCGGACGACGGGAAAGTGGGAGCGGGCCGTGATATTGATGAAACGCTTTCCCATCCGGAGTAAAAAATAGTGGGTAGTTCATTTGGGCATTGTATTTATGGCTGCGGTACCGGTAGTCAGCCGGTTTTCGCAGGATATGGAAGACGCCGCGATCTGTCGGATGGTCTTTGTCGCCCGTAACGCAATCGAAACAAAAGACCCTCATTGAACCCTCGAAAACTTCAACGGTTTGCATTGCAAGACTGACTTTGATGGATTTTGCAACCCTTGGCATTTTCTTCTCCCGTATTGTTATGCCCCGATCTTACTCCAACCAGCCTCCCAGCCATGGTCTAGGCCACCCTCCAAAAGGTTATCCGCACCAACAGCCGCTTAAATTCCAAACAGAATGAAGCACTTCACTACCGGCTCACCTGGCTTGCATGATGGTTGGCCGAGATGGCGTGAGTCGGCATAATGAGTCGAAACTAGATCAGATCTCAGGGGGCGAATCGATGGCTGGCGCCAGGATACCGGGACCCATCGGCACTACACCACATGAAGACTTATCCCACATTCCGATGACAGGGGCGATTCCTTATACCATCGGCCAAGCAAGCATGGTGCGGATTCCCATACCCGATACCAATGGACTCGCCATCGAGTTGCGTTCGAGAGGCTGGGTTCCGGCCGGCGGATCAAAATCCACCCTGTTTTTCCAGGACATCACCGGCAAACGCCACTTGCGGCTGGACTATGGATACAACGTCCAGACCAAGACCATCGATTACCACTGGAATCAAAAAGGCACCTACCCGGATTTCGGCATCGCCGACCACAGCCCCGCGGGGAGTACGGGCAAAGCAGCCTATGCGGCAGCAAAATATTTTCGATATGCCGGACGGGTATTGGTTGTTGCAGGAATCGTCATCGATGGCATTTCGATAGTACAGGCCGACAAGCCATTTCGGCGGACAATCCAGGTGGCTGCCGGATGGGCTACCGCGTGGGCGGGATGCAGGTTGGCGGGCGCCGGAGGCGCGGCTATCGGGAGCATGGCGTCTCCCCTGGGGACCGCGGTCGGCGGCATCGCAGGTTGCGTCCTCGGCGGTATAGGTGGCTATTCCGCTGCGACAGCCCTGGCCGGAGCGGTCTATGACTGGGCGGAAGGCACCGTTTTCAGACCCCTGCCCGAGGTATCCGAACCATGACGGAAACGACCCTGCTAGTGTGCCGAGACGCACGGAGCGAACAATGGCAACTGGGGCCTTTGCCGCCAGAAAAAGGGGGCCTCACCCTGATCGGGTGGCGGCAAACCCCGACTCCACGTGAAGCGGGAATCCCCGCGGTTGTCGCGGAAATCACTGCACGCGCCCTGTCAGCATGCGCACGGGTCACATTCCCCTGCTCCACCGTGGCGGTGACCTACCCCCGATGGACTATAACAGGAGACGACGTCGCCCGAGCCCTGCCGCATGAAGGGGGCGCGGCTGAACTCCATGCCCGCTCGGCGGGTCTGCCCCGCGACGTCGTGCTATTGTCGACCCTGCGCCCGGAGTCCATCCTGCTGCTGTTCGACGACGCCGCTTTCCCATGGTGGAGGGGAGGACAAGTCGCAATGCTTTCCCCGCCCGAGTCGGCACCGCCCGACATTGACCTCGCCACATTGCTCGAATTGGCCGGTCCGGAATGGGCCCAGGCCGGCGCCGAGGCTGGTCTCGCCGGCATCCTGAGGCCCGGTGTGGATGGTGACGTGGCAGGCTTGCTGTGTTTCAACGAAACCTTGGCGCGATGCTTCCTGTCCAGCCTAGCAACCGAATCTCTGGAAACGGGAATCACGCTGGCAACGTTGCCGGAGGCCGGGTTCATCGCCCGCTGACCGCCACGACGGCCGAATACGGCCGTTCAGTCGTCGATCCGGCGGAAATCGCCCTCGATGATGTCGTCGTTGGCGGCCGCGCCCGGCGGGCGCCGGACCGGCTGCGGCACCGGCGGCCGGAAACCGGCCCAGACGAGCATGAACAGGGCCATGATGTCGCTGATCACACCTGGGAAGATCAAGAGCAGGCCGGCCAGGAAACGCAGGCCGCTGGCCTTGAGGGCGTCGAAGGGATTGCCGCCGTTCATCATGGTCGCGGCCATGACCGGCATGAAGGCGACCCGTTCAAGGGAGATCAGCGCCGATCCGGCCAGGACGGCGAACAGCAGCCAGGCCAGGGTCCAGGCGCCTATCTGGTCCCAAATCCGGATGATCCCGATCAGTTCCAGCACCGGGAAGGCCAAAGCTATAATCGGCCAGAATCTGGCCAGCGAATTGTTCATGCAAACACCCTCGGCATTAATCGTCTTTACCACGTTGCCCGATCCGGAATCCGCCCGTGACCTGGCACGCAAGCTGGTCGAGGCGCGCCTGGCGGCCTGCGTGAACGTGATGTCGCCGTGCCGGTCCATCTATCGCTGGCAGGGCGAGTTGAACGAAGATGGGGAAATCCCCCTCTTTATCAAGACCAGCGCCGAGAATTATGACCGCCTGGAGGCCTTTGTGCGGGAAAATCACCCCTACGAGCTGCCCGAACTGGTGGCCATGAACATAACACGCGGTCTGCCCGGCTACCTGGCCTGGCTGGCCGAAGAGACGACGGAGCAGCCATGATACGCCTAGCCCTTTTTGCCCTGCTGATCCTGGCCTCGCCGTGGCTGAGGGCGGCCGAGGACGACCTGCTGGAGCCGGAAAAGGCCTTTCTGTTTTCGGCCAGGATGGTCGACGACAAGACCGTGGAGGCCCAGTTCAAGATCGCCAACGGCTATTACCTGTACCGCAAGAAGCTCAAGTTCTCCGCCGACCCGGTCCAACTCGGCATGGCGCAGTTGCCCATGGGCAAGATCAAGGAGGACGAATTCTTCGGCAAGGTCGAGATCTATCCGGCCGACTTCAAGGTCCGACTCCCGCTGATCAAGGCCGCCGCCGGCAAATCCTTCACGATCAAGGCCGAATACCAGGGCTGCGCCGCCGTCGGCGTGTGCTACCCGCCGCAGGAATCGAGCGTCACCCTGCAAGTACCCAGCACCGTCAAGGAAGCGGCCAAGCCGGCCCCCGAGGCCATGCCCAAGCCGACCGCGGCCGCCCAGGATCCCGGCCTGATCGACCGCCTGAAGAAGCTGGCCGGCGACTATCCGGGCAACCAGGCCGAGTCCGACTTCCTGGCGCCCGACGAGGCCTTCCAACTGGCCTTGGCGGCGGGCCCGGACGGCACCTTGCAAGCCAGCTTCACCATCGCCCCCGGCCACTACCTGTACCGGGACAAGATCAAGCTGAGCGTACGCTCGCCTGCCGGCGTCGCCCTCGATGCCCCGCAATTGCCGACCGCCGACGAGAAGGACGACCCCAATTTCGGCCGCATGTACATCTACCACCAGTCCTTCACTGCCCCAGCCAAGCTGACCGGCTTGCCGGCCGACGGTGCCACCCTGGTGGTCGACGCCAGCTACCAGGGCTGTAGCGAGAAAGGCATCTGCTACCCGCCGATCGACAAGACCATCACCCTGCCGATCACGCCGGGCGCCGCCGCCGCGGCGTTGCCGCCCCTGCAGGCACCGGAACCGGCCCCCGCCCCGGCTGCCCAGACCGGCTCCGACAGTGACAAGATCGCCGCCCTGCTGCAAGGCGGCAGCTTCTGGCTGGTGGTGGTCAGCTTCTTCGGCTTCGGCCTGCTGCTCTCGCTGACGCCCTGCGTGTTCCCGATGATCCCCATCCTGTCCGGCATCATCGTCGGCCAGGGCCACCACGTCACCAAGCGCAAGGGCTTCATGCTCTCGCTCGCCTACGTCCTCGGCATGGCCATCACCTACGCCCTGGCCGGGGTGGCCGCCGGCATGTCCGGCACCCTGATCTCGAACGCCCTCCAGAACCCCTGGGCCCTGGGCACCGGCGCCGCCATCTTCGTCGCCCTGGCCTTCTCCATGTTCGGCTTCTACGACCTGCAACTGCCCAGCTTCATGCAAAGCCGCTTCACCGAGGCCAGCAACAAGGTCAAGGGCGGCAACATGGTCGGCGTGTTCGTCATGGGCGCCCTCTCGGCCCTGATCGTCGGTCCCTGCGTGGCCGCGCCCCTGGCCGGCGCCCTGCTCTACATCAGCCAGACCAGCAACGTGGTCCTGGGCGGCATTTCGCTGTTCTCCCTGGCCCTGGGCATGGGCGTGCCGCTCCTGCTGGTCGGCCTCTCGGCCGGCGCCCTGCTGCCGCGTGCGGGCGGCTGGATGGAGGCGGTGAAGAAGTTCTTCGGCGTGCTCCTGCTCGCGGTGGCGATCTGGCTGGTCTCGCCGCTCTTCTCCGAAGTCGTCCAGATGCTGACCTGGGCCGCCCTCCTGATCGTCTCCGGCGTCTACCTGCGCGCGGTCGACCCGCTCGCCCACAACGCCAACGGCTGGCAGCGGTTCTGGAAGGGCATCGGCATCATCACCCTGCTCGCCGGCATCGCCATGATGGTGGGCGCCCTGGGCGGCGGCCGCGACCCGTTGCAGCCGCTCTCGGTGTACCAGGGCGGCACGGCGGCGGCCGCCACCGAGCAGGTCCACATGACCTTCCGGCGGGTCAGGACCGGGGCCGAACTGGACCAGGCCATCGCGGCCGCGCAAGGCAAGTACGTCATGCTCGACTTCTATGCCGACTGGTGCGTGTCGTGCAAGGAAATGGAGCGCTTCACCTTTTCCGACGCCAAGGTCCAGGCCCGCCTGAAAGACGCCGTCCTGCTCCAGGCCGACGTCACCGGCAACACGGCCGACGACAAGGCCCTGCTCAAGCGCTTCGGCCTGTTCGGCCCGCCCGGGATCATCTTCTTCGGACCGAACGGCAGCGAGATTGCCTACCGCGTGGTCGGCTACGAACCACCCGAGAAGTTCCTGCAAAGCCTGGACCAGGCGATTCGGTAATCGCACCGCCTTGAAGCATCCGGTCGCCCTTGCCATCGCGGCAGCCGCCCTGCTCGGCCTGGCGAGCGCCGGCGCGTTGCGCCTGGCCGCACCGCCCGCGCCGGCGACCGCCGCGG
>JAAXVP010000417.1 GCA_013335435.1 Thiobacillus sp.
TTCCCGAAGGGGAGCGCCAGACCCGATTGCGATGCCCTGACCGTCGTCTTGAACAAGCGCGCCTAGTTCGAATAGCGCTCCAAGTACGCCTAGGCCAATGCCGAGGCCTCTGCCAAGGCACCCACGGCGGCCTCCTTCAAGGACCTGTCCGAGGCCTGCAAGAGCTGCCACAAGGACTTCCGCAAATAATGGCCCGCCTGCGCGCAGCCTGGCTGGCCGCCTGTGCAGTGGCGGTTCTCCCGGTCGGCCCGGTTTGGGCTGAGCCGGTCGCCGACCGGGGCGAACTGGTCTTCAAGGTCGCCGGCTGCGAAAATTGCCACACCGACCGCGAGAACCATGGCGCCCGCCTGGCCGGCGGCCGCAAGCTGGCCACGCCGCTGGGCACCTTCTACACGCCCAACATCACGCCCGATGCGGTCACCGGCATCGGACGCTGGAGCGAGGCCGACTTCCGGCGCGCCCTGCGCGAGGGCGTCGGCCCGGACGGCCGGCAGTACTACCCGAGCTTCCCGTATACCTCCTACACCCGGATGAGCGACCGGGACATCCATGACCTGTGGGGCTACCTGCGCGCCCAGCCGGCCGTGCACCAGGCCGACAAGTCGCACGAGCTGCCCTGGTACCTGAATTTCCGCCCGCTGCTGAGGGTATGGAAGTGGCTGTTCTTCAGCCCCGGCGCCTACCAGCCGGACGCCGGCAAGTCGGAGGCCTGGAACCGCGGCGCCTACCTGGCCAACGGCGCGGCCCACTGCACGGAATGCCACACCCCGCGCAACAAGCTGGGCGGTTTCCAGAAAGGCCTGTTCCTGGCCGGCACCCTGGCGGGCCCGGACGGTCTGATCGTGCCCAACATCACGCCGGACAAGCAATTCGGCATCGGCGCCTGGAGCAAGGCCGACCTGGCCCAGTACCTGGGTACCGGCAACCGGCCCGACGGCGACTGCGCCGGCAGCCTGATGGCGGAACTGATCGACAACGGCCTCAAGTACCTGCCCCAGACCGACCTGGCGGCGATCGCCGAATACGTCGCCGGCCAGCCGGCCTCGAACAACCCGGCCCGCAAGGCCGGCAAGGGCGCCAAGAAACGGGGCAAGGAAGACTATTGATCAGGGCGCTGGCGCATTTCTGAGATAATCCGGTCCTGATAGACATGCCATCGGGACTGGATCCATGCAGGAATATCCCACCCTCGCCGCCATCGACCTCGGCTCGAATTCATTCCACCTCCAGGTCGGCCGCGTCGACGGCGAGCAGTTGTTCTACCTCGATGCCCACAAGGAATCGGTGCGCCTGGCCGGTGGCCTGACCGAGGACAAGCGCCTCGACGCCGCCTCCCAGGAACGCGCCCTGGCCTGCCTGGCGCGTATCGGCGAGCGCATCAAGGGCATGCCGGCAGGGGCGGTGCGTGCGGTCGGCACCTCGGCCCTGCGGGTGGCCAAGAACGCGCCGGAGTTCATCGAGCAGGCCCGCGCCACCCTCGGCTTCGACATCGATATCGTGGCCGGTCGCGAAGAGGCGCGCCTGATCTACCTGGGCGTCGCCCACAGCCTGCCGCTGAACCCGGAATCCCGCCTGGTGGTGGACATCGGCGGCGGCTCCACCGAATGCATCGTCGGCACCGGCTATGAGCCGCGCGAGCGCGAAAGCCTGCGCATGGGCTGCGTGGTGTTCAGCAACCGTTTCTTTCCGGCCGGTGCCCTCGACAAGGCGGCGATCAAGGCGGCGGTCACCGCTGCCCGCATGGAGGTCCAGCCGTTCGCCAACCAATTCCGGCGCGGTCGCTGGCAGGAAGCGGTCGGTTCGTCCGGTTCGGCGCGCGCCATGGGCGAGATCCTGTTCCAGAACGGCATTTCCGATGGCCAGATCACCGCCGAGGGGCTCAAGTGGCTGCGCGAGCGCCTGGCCAAGGCGGGCAGCTTCGCCAAGCTCGACCTGGCCGGGTTGAAGGACGACCGCAAGCCGGTACTGGCCGGCGGCGTCGCCATCATGTCGGGCCTGTTCCAGGAACTCGACATCGAGGCCATGACCGTGGCCCAGGGCGCCATGCGCGAGGGCATCCTGTGGGACCTGCTCGGCCGGGTGCACAACCGCGACATGCGCGACGTCACCGTGACCCAGTTCGCCCGCCGCTACCATGTCGACGGCAAGCAGGCGCGCCGGGTCGAGCGCCTGGCCGCGCGCCTGTACATGCACCTGACCCAGGGCGAAGGCGACGGCGAGGGCGAGACGATACGCTGGCTCAACTGGGCCGCGCGCCTGCACGAGATCGGCATCAACATCGCCCATTCCGGTTTCCACAAGCACGGTGCCTACATCCTGGAAAATGCCGACATGCCCGGCTTCTCCCGGCGCTACCAGACCCGGGTGGCCGCACTGGTGCGGGCCAGCCGGGCTCGAAGAGAGGCAAAGGCATCGACCATGGGCATTGGGAGTATCAATCGGGCTGGGACGGGGCCTCGGTCTCGGCGCTCGAGGGGCCAGAGCCTCGTTGAGTT
>JAAXVP010000138.1 GCA_013335435.1 Thiobacillus sp.
CTGTACATCGCCGCGATGTGGGTGGCCGGTGTCGCCCAGGGCCTGATGTGGCGCGCCACCAACGCCGACGGCACGCTGACCTACAGCTTCGCCCAGTCGGTCGCTGCCATGTATCCGTTCTACATGGTTCGTCTGGTCGGCGGCACCATGTTCTTCCTGGGCATGCTGATCATGGCGTACAACGTGTGGAAGACCGTCGCCGCTGGTAAGGCCGTCAACGACGCTGCCATCCCGCAAGCCGTCCACGCCTGATCGAATAGGAGAGACGAACTATGTTTTCGCACAAGCTGATCGAGAAGAACATCGGCTGGCTCATCATCCTGACCATTCTGGTGGTCAGCGTGGGCGGCCTGGTCCAGATCGTGCCGCTGTTCTTCCAGAAGTCCACGACCGAAGCCGTGCCGGGCCTGAAGCCGTATACCGCCCTGCAACTGACCGGCCGCGACGTCTACGTCCGGGAAGGCTGCTACACCTGCCACTCCCAGATGATCCGTCCGTTCCGCGCCGAGACCGAACGCTATGGCCACTTCTCCGTGGCCGGCGAGTTCGTCTACGACCGGCCGTTCCAGTGGGGTTCCAAGCGTACCGGCCCGGACCTGCACCGCGTCGGCGGCCGTTACTCGGACAACTGGCATTTCGTTCACCTGATGAACCCTCGCGACGTCGTGCCCGAGTCGAACATGCCCGCCTACCCGTGGCTGGCTGACGCTCCGGCCGATGTCGCCGACATCCAGGCGAAGATGCGCGTTCTCAACGTGGTGGGCCACGGCTACACCGACGAAGAGATCAATGCCGCACCCGCCGCCCTGGAAGGCAAGACCGAAATGGACGCCCTGATCGCGTACCTCCAGGTACTCGGCACTCACGGCCCCAAGGCTCAGTAACGGGCGCAAACGATCATGGACTCCGGCATCATCGGTTCTGTCGTCACGGTAGTGTTCTTCGTGCTCTTCATCGCCATCATCTGGTGGGTCTACCACAAGGAGAACCGGCACAAGCACGAGGAGGCGGCCAATCTTCCCTTCCAGGAAGAAGACGACGGGATCGACCACAGCCGGCGTTCCTGACCCAATCGCGAGGAGAATTAAATGATTGCAGGCTACGCAGTACCTGACTTTGTCAGTGATTTCTGGCACTTCTACATCGCCGGCATCACCGTCGTGTCGATCATCGGCGTGATGTGGTTCCTGAAGGCCCAGACCACCCAGAAGCTCGCCCCCGGCGAAAAGGCGGAGATCATCGATCACGCCTGGGACGGCGATCTGCAGGAGTTCAACAACCCCCTGCCGCGCTGGTGGCTCTATGGCTTCTGGTTCCTGATCGTGTTCTCGATCGTCTATCTGGTCTTGTTCCCCGGCCTCGGCAAGTTCGCCGGCGTTCTGGGCTGGACCTCGGCCGACGCCTACAACCAGGAGAAGACCAGCATCGACGCCGAGTTCAACAAGGTGCTCGAACCGTTCCTGGCCAAGGACGTCATGACGGTCGCCGCCGATCCCACCGCCAAGGAAATGGGCCAGCGTCTGTATCTGACCTACTGCATGCAGTGCCACGGCTCCAACGCCCAGGGCGACGGCAAGAACTTCCCCAACCTGGCTGACGGCCAGTGGCTGTTCGGTGGCGACGCCGACAGCATCAAGGCCTCCATCTCCGGTGGCCGTCTGGGTGAAATGCCGGCCAACCTGCTCGGCGACGAAGCCAGCGCCAAGGAAGTGGCCAACTACGTCCTGTCTCTGGGCGGCAAGCCGCACGACGCCGCGCTGGCTGCCGCCGGCCAGGCCAAGTTCGCCGCCTGCGCCGGCTGCCACGGCGAAGACGGCAAGGGCATGGCCGCTGCCGGCTTCCCGAACCTGACCGACGACGCCTGGCTGTATGGCGGCAGCGAGGCTGCCATCACGGAAAGCATCGTCAAGGGCCGCAAGGGTGGCATGCCCGCCTTCCAGGACCTGCTCGGCGACGCCAAGATCCACCTCCTGTCCGCCTATATCTGGGGCCTGGGTGGTGGTCAGCAAGCTGCCGCTGCCGCTCCGGCGCCGGTCGCAGCCGAAGCCGCTCCGCAACAGTAAGTTGTAGTACCCGGCGGACGCCCCCTTCCGGGGGCTCCGCGGGCAAGTGGATTGTTCCCAGTCCGCTTGCCCGCGGGTTCCCGCGCACAACTATATAAAGCCCGCGTACCGATTGTTTGGAGGATATCTAGACTCGGATAACCACGCAGCAGTGAGAGAGAAGGAGCCGTAAGGTGGCAGATAATGGAAACAAGCAACCGATGAGCACGGACCCCGAACAACTGACCCTTTACGAGGTGCGCCAGAAGATTTACCCGCGCGCCGTACAGGGCGTGTTCAACAACTGGCGCATCGCGCTGGTCGTGTTCACCCAGATTCTTTACTACGGCCTGCCCTGGCTCAGTTGGGACGGTCGCCAGGCCGTCCTGTTCGACCTCGGCGCGCGCAAGTTCTTCCTGTTCGACTGGGTGTTCTGGCCCCAGGACTTCATCTGGCTGGCCGCCATCCTGATCATCTCCGCGGTGGGCCTGTTCCTGTTCACCGCCATCGCCGGCCGCCTGTGGTGCGGCTATGCCTGCCCGCAGACCGTCTACACTGAGCTGTTCATGTGGGTCGAAAGCTGGTTCGAAGGCGACTACAAGAAACAGCAGAAACTCAACGGAATGCCCTGGAATGGCGAGAAGATCGCCCGCCGCGGCGGCAAGCATCTCGCCTGGATCATCCTGTCCCTGTGGACCGGCTTCACCCTGGTGGCCTACTACACGCCGGCCGGTGCGCTCTGGCACGAGCTGGTGACCTGGACCCTGGGGCCGTGGGAAACCTTCTGGATCTTCTTCTACGCCTTCGCCACCTGGGGCTTCGCCGGCTTCATGCGCGAACAGGTGTGCAAATACATGTGCCCGTACGCCCGCTTCCAGAGCGCGATGTTCGACGACGACACCCTGATCATCACCTATGACTACAAACGCGGCGAACCGCGCGGCTCCCGTGGCAAGAATGCCGACTACAAGGCCCAGGGACTGGGCGACTGCGTCGACTGCAACATCTGCGTCCAGGTCTGCCCAACCGGCATCGACATCCGCAACGGCCTGCAATACATGTGCATCGGCTGTGCCGCCTGTATCGACGCCTGCGACCAGGTCATGGAAAAGGTCGGTTACCCGAAGGGCCTGATCCGCTATTCGACCCAGAACGTCATCGATGGCAAGTACTCCGACCAGGACATCGTCAAACATGTCTTCCGGCCGCGTACCCTGTTCTATACGGCGATCTTCTCCGGCATCATCATCGCCTTCCTGGTCACCCTGGCCCAGCGCGTGCCGTTGCGCGTGGACGTGATCCGCGACCGCCTGACCCTATCGCGCGAGAGTGCCTCCGGCGGCATCGAGAACCTTTATCGCCTGCAGATCATCAACATGGACAGCAAGCCGCACCAGTATGCGATCTCGGCCAAGGGCATCGATGGCATCAAGGTCACCAGCGGCGACAAGATAGAAATCGGCAGCCTGGGCACGGAAAACCTCAACGTCACCCTGGAGGCGCCGCGCATGGCCGTTACCCGCCCGACCCAGCCTGTGGTGTTCGAAATCCGCGCCCTCGACGATGTCCGTCTGGTCCGCGAGGCCAAGTCCAGCTTCCTGAAATGAGCGATAAAAAAATGAACGCGATGCTGGATAAAAAGACGCCCTGGTGGAGCGTACCCATGGTCTGGCTGATCATCGCCCTGCCGATCTCGGCCGTGATCGGCGGTACCCTGACGGTCTGGATCGCCTACCACTTTGCCGACACCCCGGTCCGGGAAGGACATGCCAAGGAAGGCATGGGCTACCGGATGGTGGTGGATCGCGACCGCAAGGCGGCTGAACTGGGTATCGCGGCAACCCTGGCGGCCGAGCCGGGGCGTCTGGGCCTGGAACTGGCGGGGCGCTTCGACACCCCGCCGGCGAACCTCACCCTGACCCTGGCGCACCCGACCGATTCCCGGCAAGACATGGTGCTGATGCTCCAACCCGTCGGCGCCGGCCACTACAGCGCTTCCTATGCCGCCATACCGGCCGGAAAACGCAATCTGGAACTGACCCCGGGCGATAAGTCCTGGCGCGTTACCGGCCAATGGCAAGCCCCTTTCACCGGGTCCATGCAACTCACCGCAGCGGCCCAGCTTTCCTCACCGCAGCACTCACCCACGCAGCCTTGAAGGCGCACCTCTTAGGAGAAGACGATGGAAGTTTTGAAAGACCTCTTCAGCAGCGACGTCGGCCTGCTCAGCCTGTTCACCCTGAGCTTCATTGTCGCCATGGGCCTGTTCCTCTGGTGGCGTCTGTCCAAGAACGCCCACGAGCAGGAGTGAGCTCGACCGGCCGGCCCGGCCCTGCCGGGTCGGCCGATCAGAACAGCAGTGCGGTCAACTGCTCGCGGCTGGCCGTATAGTTTTCCTGATCCAGGAAGTCCTGCATCAGAAAGGCTTCCATGCGCGGATAGAGGGCGATGGCCTCGTCCAGAACGGCATCGTTACCCTTGGCGTAGGCGCCGATGGTGATCAGATCGCGGCTGCGCTGGTAACGCGCATACAGGCTTTTGAACCGGCGCACACGGGCCAGTTCTTCTCGACCCAGCAGTTCGGTGATGACGCGGGAGATCGACTGTTCGATGTCGATGGCAGGATAGTGGCCTTGGTCGGCCAGCAGGCGTGACAGCACGATATGGCCATCCAGGATGGCCCGGGCGGCATCGGCAATGGGGTCTTGCTGGTCGTCGCCCTCCACCAGCACGGTATAGAACGCGGTGATCGAACCACCGCCTTGGCGACCGTTGCCGGCCCGTTCGACCAATTGCGGCAGCTTGGCGAACACCGACGGCGGATAGCCCTTGGTGGCCGGCGGCTCGCCCACCGCGAGGGCGATCTCGCGCTGGGCCTGGGCATAGCGGGTGAGCGAATCCATGATCAGCAGGACGTTGAGACCCTGGTCGCGGAAATACTCGGCGATCGCCGTGGCATAGGCGGCACCGTGCAGGCGCTGCAAGGGCGGCGAATCGGCCGGCGCGGCGACCACGGCGGCCCGACGCAGGCCCTCCTCGCCGAGGATGTTCTCGATGAACTCCTTGACCTCGCGACCGCGCTCGCCGATCAGGCCGACCACCACGACGTCGGCCGAGGTGTAGCGGGCCATCATGCCCAGCAGCATGGACTTGCCGATACCGCTGCCGGCGAACAGGCCCATACGCTGGCCACGTCCCACCGTCAGCAGGGCGTTGATGGCCCGCACACCGACATCGAGCACCTCGGTGATCGGCTCCCGCTCCATCGGGTTGAACGGCCGACTATACAAGGGCACGCGCCGGGACGGTTCCAGGATACCCTTGCGGTCGAGTACGCGGCCGGCGCCGTCGACGACCCGACCGAGCATCTCCGGCCCCACGGCGACCTGGCGGATGCGGTCCTCGATCCGACGCTTGCGGGTGTAGGCGCTGCCGATGCGCGGGTAATCGAAGTTGCAGCTCCGATACGGCTCGACGATGGCGCCCGGGCCGAGACCATAGACGTCGGTGGAGGGCATCAGATAGAGACGGTCGCCGTGGAAGCCGACCACCTCGGCGTCGACCTGTTGTCCTTGCGGCATGTAGACGCGGCAGTTGACCCCGGTCGGCAACTTGACTCCCGAGGCCTCCATGACCAGGCCCGCCACCTTGGTCAGGCGCCCGGTCACTTCCCAGGGCGTGGCCTGGGCCACAGCTTCCTGGCAGTCGCGCAGGTAGCCGGCGAGGCTTTCCGCCCTTACTCCAGCCATTCGCTGTCGCTACCGAGACAGTCGACGATCTCGCGCCAGCGTACCGGCAGCTGGGCGTCCACCTCGCTGTGACTCGCCTCGACCCGGAAACCGCCGCGTTCGATGCGGCTGTCCATCACCACCTTGAAAGAAAAATGCGCGTGCTCGGCCTCCATGAACTCGCGCAAGGGCTCGACGTCTTCCGGATGCACCAGGATACGCAGGTGGCCGGTCAAGCTGGGCAAAGCGGTCATCGCCTCGCGCACGATCTCCAGCACCACGCCGCGCTTCACCTGCAGGGTCGTACGCAGCATCTGTCTGGCCACGGCCAGGGCCAGATCGAGCAGTTCGGCGGCGATCTCCTGGTCCTGGCGCAACTGTTCCTGGTCGAGCGCCTCGGCCAGGCCGGCCAGTTGCCTGGCAACCTTGGTGGCGGCGGCCTTGCCCGCCTCGTAACCAGCCTTGTAGCCCTCCTCGTGGCCGATCTTGAAGCCCTCCTGGGTGGCCTGCTGGTGCATCTGCTCCAGTTCCTCCGCCGTCGGCAGGGCCATCGGGAGTTTTTCCTCCGGACCGGCCATATGCGGTTTCGCCGGCTTCTCGTCGAAGCCGAGCAGCTCCCAGCGCTGGTAGGCGGTCAGGTTTTCCTTCGGGATGACGGGCGAGACCATGGCGGCTATCTCACTCGATCATGCCTTCTTCGCCACCCTTGCCGCCGATGACGATCTGGCCTTCGTCCGCCAGGCGGCGGATGACCTTGAGGATTTCCTTCTGTTCCGCCTCGACCTCGGACAGGCGCACCGGCCCCTTCGACTCCAGGTCTTCCTTGAGCGCTTCGGCGGCGCGCGTGGACATGTTCTTGAAGATCTTGGCCTTGAGTTCCTCGGAGGTGCCCTTGAGGGCGATGATGAGGGATTCCGACTGGACCTCGCGCAGCAGCAGCTGGACCGAGCGGTCGTCGAGGTCGAGCACGTTGTCGAAGGTGAACATCTGGTCCTGGATCTTCTGCGCCAGGTCCGGGTCGTTCTCGCGGATGCTGGCCAGGACCGAGGCCTCGATGGCGCCGCCCATGTAGTTGAGGATATTGGCGGTCGACTTGACCCCTCCCAGGGCGCTCTTCTTGCCCCGCTCGCCACCGGCCAGGAGTTGGGTGAGCACCTCGTTGAGCTCGCGCAGGGCCATGGGCTGGACGCCCTCCAGGGTGGCGATGCGCAGGAGTACGTCGTTGCGCAGGCGTTCCGGCAGCAGGTTGAGGATCTCGCTGGCGTGGTCGGATTCCAGGTGCACCATGATGGTGGCGATGATCTGCGGGTGCTCGTTGCGGATCATTTCGGCGACCGCGGCGGCGTCCATCCATTTCAGGCTCTCGATGCCGGCGTTGTCGTTGCCTTGCAGGATGCGGTCGAGCAGGTGCGAGGCCTTGTCGTCGCCCAGGGCCTTGGTCAGCACGGCGCGAATGTATTCGTCGCTGTCGCCCAGGGTGACCCGGCCCTCGGTCTCCTTGCGGAAGTCGGTCAATACCGCCTCGATCTGGCCGCGGTTGACGTTGCCGATGTTGGCCATCGCCCCGCCCAGCTTCTGCACTTCCTTGGGGCTGAGGAACTTGAATACCTCGGCGGCCTCGTCGTGGCCGAGGGCGAGCATCAGGATGGCACTCTTGTGCAGGCCGTCTTCGCTCATTCCTTGGCCATCCATTCCTTGACAACTTCGGCGACGATCTTGGGATTCTGTTTCGAGAAATCACGCACCGAATTCAGGTTGTGCTGGTAGGAATCCACATGCAACTGCTCCTCGGGCGACCTCTCGGCACCGAAGTCCTCCTCCATGCCACCTTCCATGGCGTGGCCCTCGGGGGTAACCACCTCGGGTGCCCGCACCAGGTCGCGCAGCAGGGGGCGCAGGACGCCGAACACCAGGTAGAAGGCCAGACCGAAGATGAGCAGGTTCTTGAGCAGTTCCTTGACCAGGGAGACGTTGTCCGGGTCTTTCCAGATCGGAGTCTCCAGCGCCTCGACCTTGGTCTCGGTGAAGGCGGCGTTGACCACGTTGACGGTGTCGCCGCGCGCCTGGTTGTAGCCGACCGCTTCCTTCACCAGATTGCTGATCTGCTCCAGTTCCTGGGCCGGAATCGGGGTCGGCTTGGCATCCGGCTCGGTGCTGGCGCGGTAGTTGATCACCACGGCGGCGGACAGACGCTTGATCCGGCCCACCGGCTCGCGGACGTGGCGTATGGTCTTGTCCAGCTCGAAGTTGGTCGTGCTGTCGCGTCGGCTGGAGGCGCCGGCCTGGGCACCGGCCGCATTGGCCGCCGTACCGGCATTGGCCCCGGCGGGCGCATTGAGCGGCGCCGTGGCCGGACCGGGCGGCTGGTTGGTCAGGGCACCGGGCACACCGCCGGCCTGGTTGCCGCCGCCACCGGTCTCCTGGGAGGTCTGCTGGCTGCGCACGGCCTGGGTTTCCGGGGTCGGATTCGGCTTGTACGACTCGCTGGTCGACTCGTCCTCCGAGAAGTCCAGGTCGGCCCTAACCTCGGCCTTGACGTTGCTGCCGCCGACCAGGGGCGTGACGATGGCCTCGATGCGCTGGGCATAGTAGCCCTCCAGGTCGCGGACATAGTCGAACTGATTGGAATTGAGACCGCGCATCGAAGCGGAGTCGTTCTTGCCGCTGAGCAGATTGCCGGCCTGGTCGACCACGGTGACGTTGTCGGCCGTCAGGTCGGGCACGCCGCTGGAAACCAGGTGCCGGATGGCGCCCACCTGGCTAGCATCCAGGGTACGACCGCCATAGAGATTGACGAGCACCGAAGCGGACGGCTTCTGCTGATCGCGGATGAACACCGACGGCTTGGGTATGGCCAGATGGACCCGGGCCGCCTCGACCGGCGCCAGGGTCTGGATGGTGCGCGCCAGTTCGCCCTCCAGGGCACGCTGGTAGGTCACCTGTTCCTGGAACTGGGTCATGCCCAGCTTGGGGTTGTCCATCAGTTCGAAACCGACCGTGCCACCCTTGGGCAGGCCTTGCGAGGCCAGCTTGA
>JAAXVP010000139.1 GCA_013335435.1 Thiobacillus sp.
GGCCCATCGTGCTGACCGCCTCGGCCGCCGTGCTGGCGATGATCCCCTTGTCGCGCAACGTCTTCTTCGGGCCCATGGCGGTGAGCATCATGGGCGGCCTGATCGTCGCCACCCTGCTGACCATGCTGTTCCTGCCGGCGCTCTACGCGGCCTGGTACCGGGTCCGGCGCGACTGATG
Organism: Thiobacillus sp.; assembly: GCA_013335435.1. GTDB lineage: Bacteria > Pseudomonadota > Gammaproteobacteria > Burkholderiales > Thiobacillaceae > Parasulfuritortus. The sequence goes on from JAAXVP010000139.1 coordinate 179, forward strand.
CCTGCCGCGGTCGGCCTCAGGGACGTACGGACAGCCGCCACAAGGAAGTGACCTCCGCCGCTCGGGCCGCGTGCAGCGGGTCGCTCCGGTCGGCGGCACGGGGGTGCTGCGGGCGGACATCGTGGCGGCCGACGACAGCCAGTCCCGCGGCATCGAAGGCGGCGAGCAACTCGTCACGCGAGCGCAGGCCGAGGTGCTCGGCGATATCCGACATGATCAGCCAGCCTTCGCCAGCGGCCGTCAGGTGCGCCGCCAGGCCGGCGATGAAACCGTACAACATGCGGCTGTCCGGGTCATAGACGGCGTGTTCCAGGCGTGAGCTGGGCTGCGCCGGCAACCAGGGCGGATTGCACACCACCAGCGCTGCGCGCCCCTCTGGAAAGAGATCGGCGGTGACGATTTCCACCTGTCCATCCAGGCCGAGCCGGTCGATGTTGGCGCGGGCACAGGCCAGTGCCCGGGCGTCCTGGTCGGTCGCCACGACGTGCGCCACCCCCCGCCGGGCCAGCAACGCGGCCAGAACGCCGGTGCCGGTGCCGATGTCGAACGCGACGGCGGTCGCCTGCAGCGGGGCCTCGGCTACCAGGTCGACATATTCTCCGCGCACCGGCGAGAACACGCCGTAGTGCGCGTGGATGCGCTCGCCGAGGGCGGGAATGAAAATCCCCTTCCGGCGCCACTCGTGGGCGCCGATCAAGCCGAGCAGCTCGCGCAGCGACACCACGGATGACTCCGCACCGGGCGGCCCATAGGCCTCGGTACAGGCTTGCCGCAAATCGGGAGCACGGCGCAGGGGGACGCCATAGTCGCCATCCAGGGGTAGCAGGAGCATCGCCAGGATGCCCGCGCGCCGAGCTTGAGCCTGGCGCACGCGATGGAAGGCGGCGCGCGTGTCGTCGTTCACATTGTCCTGTTTGCGTGCCTTGCGTTCGATACGCCGGTCCAGTGCCGTGAGCAACCGTTTGGCATGGTGGAAATCGCCGCGCCAGAGTAGCGCGGTACCCGCGCAGGCGTGGCGATAGGCCGCATCGGCACTGGTCTGGTCGTCTCCTATGACGACATGGCGGGGCGGCCGTTGGCCACTCTCCGAACGCCAACGCGCCGAGCGGGGTTCGCCTGCCTCGGTCCAGTGGATGACTGAGTGCGGGGCTGCGGTGACATTCATGACCGGATCCTATCCTGCCTTGCAGGCTAAAGTCCTAGCATGACCGTTTCGGCAGGCAACGGACAGATAAAAGTATCCGGAATCCAGTGTGGCATCTGGACAGGTCGTCAGTTGCACTCAGGTGAGGAACAAATGTTGAATGCTGAGATATCAGCTAGCGCCTCGTTGCTGACGTTCACCCTATGCAGTCGATCGGGCGGATGTCGCAACCGTAGCTGCCATTCGTTGCTAGTCTCACCCTGCTAGCAATTCTGGGCCGAGCCTCCAATCGGCTTGGGGGCGATTGGAGGGAAATCCTACAGAATGTAGTGCGACCTCGAATGCAGCGACGGGTGGCGCCGATGAACCAACGGAATCCATCGTGTCTGACCCTGAAGTTTCCCGGTAGTACTTAATTCGAGCACAGCCCCTTTAATTGCAAAGCAATGGTACGCTTTGACATCCCGTGCAGCTTTGAGAAAACTTCGCCGCGGGAGGAGCCATCGAAAGGGAGGTTTTCGAATTGGCAAACATTGCTATCAAGGTGCACAACACGCACCATTACATGTCTACCGTGCCGGCCATGCCGAAGATCGCGGTGCAGGCGGTCGTTACCGGTGCACCGCCCCAGGCAAAGCTAGAGTTCACCTGGAGCTTCAAGCTCGAATACAACAGCTTCATCGCCACCACGGGTGCTCGCCGGCGCAACGTACGCACCAAGGTACATCCACCCATGACGGCGCAAAAAGGCAACCCGGTCGTTGTGCCACTGTCCACCCTCATGTGCGGCAAGCTCACCGTAACCGTCGAAACATCGCTCAATGGCCAGAAGCTGTCGGCCAGCCGGGACGATATCTTCGTCGGCGGAACCAATCCCTCAGTTGCCGAGTTGCATGGTGCGGTCAACCAACGCGTCGTGCGCAAGATGATCCAGCAGGAAAGCGGCGGCAAACAATTCAGCGACAACTTCAATGGAATGTGGTCTGCTCATGCCCTGAACCCCAACTGGTCCAGCGATAACCTGCGCGGCGTGGGCCTGGGCCAGCTCACCAACCCACCACCGCTCGACGAGGACATCTGGAACTGGCGCAAAAACGCCTCGCACCTGCAACAGCGCTATTCAGCTAAGCGCGCTTCGGCCGCCACGCTGCATACGCGCATTGCCTCCTCTCAGCGCTATAAGGACGAAGCCAAGGCATTGTCCGACTGGCGCAAGGCAGAAGGGCTGTCTCCGCTCACCATCACGCTACCGGCGCTAGACAGCGACCAGCAGGACCGCGAAGGACTACGTGCTTACAACGGCTTCGGCATCAGAGTGGCCGGGCAATATCTAGACTACATACATGAATTCGAACCGGCGACCACTGTGGTCACCTCTTCCAAACGCAAGGGTTCTAACGGCCAGCCGCTCAAGTCGTCCCTCGTTCTCGACGTCGACTCGACCGGGCACGTCAAATGGGTACAGATCAGCGGCGCCGAGCGGCTGCGCCGCTACGGTGGCGTCAAACACGGAGAACCGGACTATGTTGCCAGGGTTCTTGCGCAGCCCGATTAACCGGTCCCTACTGGCCATCGCGGTCGCCACCTGGTTGCTGCTGTGCGGTGCAGGCTGCGACCGGTCGACTCATCCTGTTCAGGCCTCAGCCACGTCCCCAGCGGTGGACTCCGCGCCCGCCACGCTATTGATCGGTCAATCCTGGCTTGGGCTGTGGCAAGGGGGCAAGCTACAGCGTCGAGTCGACGCAAACGGATGGGAGTTCAACGCGGTCCGACGGTCGGTCGACGGGACTACAGTCGAGGTGGCGGCCTATCCGGCTGCCGACAAGACGGGCGACAACGACATCCCCAGCGTGTTGCGCTATGACTTGCGCACGCTCGCGTTGCTGGGACAGAAACCTGATTCGACCGCCGGCCAGTGGCCACCGTTGCCATCACCGGTTGGCATCGACAACTTTTTCGTCCCTGAGCAACCCAAATCCAATCTGGCAGCGGGTACCCGCGTGATCGCCGTTCAGGGCGCTACTTGGCTCACCGCCGCCTCGACCACCGGTGGTGGCACTGTTCTGCAAGTGTACAGTGCTGACGGCAAACCTATCGGGCCGGCGCACACGTTAGGCAGCACAGAGTGGCGAGCCGCGTTGTCACCCGACGGTTCTACCGTCGCCGTCTTCACCCCGGGACAAGCTGCAGGCCAGGCTTGGAATGGCATGGCCTGGGCTGCGGCCACTGGTCTGGCAATCGTGGCACCTGACCTGATGATCGACGATGGTTCGGCACGTGAAAACGGCGCGCCCCGCGCCCTGGCTTGCCTGTTGCCGCACGCGGAAGGGGCCATCTTCACTTACGTGGGTGCACCTGCGGACCGCTACTCCGAGTTCCAGTCCTTCACACCCAATACTGGCCCTGCGACACAACTGGACACGCACTGGGTGATGGGGTGCCTCAGCGCAGGGGATGTAACGCATTTGGCGCGTTGACTGGCAAGGCGCGACGACGCGGCATGGCCGCCCCCTACAAGGAGGAGCACCCCGTCGGACTGAAGGCCGACTGCCAGGCGACGCGCCGGACGTGCAATCGGGTGCGTAGCGGGCTCACCCACCCGGTGTGCTCCCCCGAAGGCACCCAACCCAGCCAGCATGTGACCTCCCGACGGCAGATCAGCGCTCGACTGCGGTTTCCAGGTTCATTACAGACGTCAGTGCGGAGCCACCTCAAACACCGTTCTTGCTTTTGAGTCCGTGCTACACATGGCAGCAATGGCCGTTTCAACCTAGAAACCGCGGTTGAAATCGCAAATCCTGGCCGCATGCCAGTATTGATGCGTTGTTCCCTCACCCCTACCCCCTCTCCCGGAGGGAGATGGGAATTTCTCCCTTCCCACTCCGCGGGAAGGGCTGGGGATGAGGGCGCTACATATCCATGTCTGATTTCAACTGCGATTTTTAGGTTCAAAAGTCCATACCAGACGGATACCCATTAAAAAAGCCCACGAGGCGGCTACCCCGTGGGCCTTTGAGTGTGATGGCAGCGAAAATCAGGATTCCGAGCCGCAGCCGCAATCGCCGGGCTGGCCGGGCGGGGCGCAGTACTTCTCGTCCTCGATCTGGTCCCGGTTGGCCTCGAACTCGGCGCGGATCGCCTCGGCCTTGGCTTTCAGGCGCTCGATGCGGGCCTCGTAGGCGCCATCCTTCTCGGTCAGGCACTTCTCGCCGAACAGGACGTGGCGCAGGAAGTCGAAGCCGAACGCCATCAGCTTCTCGTCGTCGGCGACCAGCTCGGCCATCTGCTCGACCGGGATGTCGTAGGTCTTGTTGAACGAGTCGCTGATCACGAAGGCGCGGAAGCGGTCGAGGTCGTAGTTGGCCATGAAGAACAGCTGGTTGGTGATCACCGGCGGCTTGCCGATGGCGGGGCCGGCCGACTTCTTCTTCAGGATCAGCTGGCGCCAGCCGCGGCCCTTCTCGTCGTATTCCGTGGCGCCCTGGCCCTCGCGGTACTGGTCGATGGTCTGGGTGTCGGGTTCCTGATGGCCGAAGCAGGTCTTTTCCTGGACCAGGGCGAAGGACAGGCGATCGACGTATTCGTCCGAGCGGCGCACCGAGAGCAGGGCGACCGGGTAGTAGCGGCAGGCGGTCGGGCGGTCCTGGTAGACCGAGCAGCCTTCCTCGACCATGAACTGGCAGGCGGTGCCGCCGTCGACGCTGCGCAGCTTGACGCCGGGGGTGCCGTCCTTGTCGATCTCGTAGGGCACGGTGTACTTCTGCAGGAATTCGCCCGACGACATGCCCAGGTGGTTCTTCAGGCGCAGGATGTCGTAGGGGGTCAGGGTGATGTCGATGTTGCTGCAGCAGGCGTTCCAGCACTTCACGCCGCGATGGCAGCGGAATTTCAGCTGGCTGTCGCCGTCCAGCATGTTGGGCATGACCGGCATTTGCTCGAAGGGGGCGTCGTCGGCCAGGTTCTTGAATTGGGCGTCGTAGTCTTGCATGGGATACCTCGATGAAAAGCATGCGTCACGAAGGTGACGGGTAACGCAAAGGCGGAAAGGCGTGAATTCTACCGGACAACACGCACTCCCGTCTTGACGCTAACGCACTGACAGTAAAAGGGTTTTGCCGTCGGAATGAAAAACCGGGCGCCTTGTGAGCGCCCGGCCTTTTTAGCTAGAGCTTACTGCTTAGTGGGCAGCGGGCTTGAACAGCTTGGACTTGTCGACCAGATCGACGTGGGCGCGCTTGAAGCAGGTCCACTTGTGGGTGGTCTTGTCGTAGATGGAGTTGACGAAGCAGTGCCAGTTCTCCTCGTCCACGAAGTTCTTGTCCATCCGGTAGTAGAAGCCGGGGTAACGGCTCTCTTCGCGGAACTGGATGTGCTTCATGTGGGCTTCGGCGGTCAGGATGCGGTGGTAGTTTTCCCACGCGCGCAGCAGCTCGTGCAGGTCCTTGGCACGCATCTTCTGGGCGTCTTCCTTCAGCATCTCCAGCTTCTGCTCGGCCACGTCCAGCATGACGTTGTTGGTCTTGTAGTAGGTGGCGACACCGGCAACGTACTCGTCCATGATCTTCTGCAGACGGAACTGCAGCATCTTGGGGGTGATGTAGTTGGGGTTGACGTCGATGGCGGTGGTGTAGTCCTTGAACTCGAGGTAGTTGCGGACCGGCTTCCAGATCGCTTCCGCGATGGACTCGGGGCTCTCGTCGAATTCGACCTTCAGGTCCTTGTTGTCCAGGCAGTACTTGACCATGGACTTGGCAGCCATACGGCCTTCGGCATGGGAGCCGGAGGAGAACTTGTGGCCGGAAGCGCCCACGCCGTCACCGGCGGTGAACAGACCGTTGACGGTGGTCATGCCACGGTAGCCCCAGTTCCAGCCCTTCGGCAGGTGAGCGGGGACGCCAGGCAGGGCCTCGTCGGTGGGGGCGCCGACGTCGGTCGGGCCGGAGGTCCAGATGCCGCAGCAGCCGGAGTGCGAACCCAGCAGGTAGGGCTCGGTCGGCATCAGCTCGGAGTTCTTCTTCTCGGGCTCGATGTTCTCGCCAACCCAGATACCGCACTGGCCGACGCACATGTCCAGGAAGTCTTCCCAGGCTTCGGCTTCGAGGTGCTTCACTTCGCGCGGGGACAGGGTCTCACGCAGCTTCGCGAGGGCGGTAACGGTGTCCATCCAAATCGGGCCGCGACCTTCCTGCATTTCCTTCAGCATCAGGTGGTTACGCAGGCAGGAAGCGGGAACGGCAGCCTGACCATACGGGGGGTAGTCGTTCAGCATTTCCTTGTTGCGAGCCATGTAGACTTCGCCGAAGGCGTTGGTGGCCTGGGACTTGAACAGCAGGAACCAGGCACCGACCGGGCCGTAACCGTCCTTGAAGCGGGCGGGCACGAAGCGGTTTTCCATCATGGTCAGCTCGGCGCCGGCTTCGGCAGCCATGGAGTAGGTGGAACCGGCGTTCCAGACCGGGTACCAGGCGCGGCCGGTACCTTCACCGACGGAGCGCGGACGGAAGATGTTCACGCAACCACCGGCGGCCAGCAGGATGGCCTTGGCCTTGTAGATGACGATCTTGTTTTCGCGGGTGGAGAAACCAGCGGCACCGGCGATGCGGTTCTTGTCGTTCTTGTCGTTCATCAGGTGAACGATGAAGATACGCTCCTGGATGCGGTCCATGCCCAGGGCCTTCTTGGCGGCCTCGGCCACGATCCACTTGTAGGATTCGCCGTTGATCATGATCTGCCACTTGCCGGAACGCACGGGCTTGCCGCCGTCCTTCAGGGGGGTCATGCCCTGGGCGCCGTCGTGACGCTCGCCGGTGGCGGGGTCGGTCTTCCAAATGGGCAGGCCCCACTCTTCGAACAGGTGGACGGACTCGTCGACGTGACGGCCCAGGTCATAGGCCAGGTCGTCGCGGGTGATACCCATCAGGTCGTTGGAGACCATACGGGCGTAGTCGGCGGGGTCTTGCTCCGGGCCGATGTAGGTGTTGATCGCGGACAGGCCCTGGGCGACGGCGCCGGAACGGTCCATGGCGGCCTTGTCGACCAGCTTGATCTTCAGATCGACGCCGGTGGAAGCCTTGGCGGCCTCGGCCCAGCGGACGATTTCGTAGGCGGCGCCGCAACAGGCCATGCCACCACCGATCAGGAGAATGTCAACTTCCTCCTGGACAACTTCGGGATTCGTAAAATCAGCCATTATTCTTACCTTTCTCTCACCAGATTACTTGCGGATCAGCTCGGCGGGGTTGCCAGCACGGTAGCCGTTCTGCTCCATGTGGTTGAAGAAGCCGTTGTCGGCAATCTTCGCCATGTCGGCTTGAGCCTTGCCACCGTAGCAGTCGATGGAGCCTTCCGGGGTGGTGCGGATCGGGAACTTGAAGCGCTTCAGGGTGCCGTTACGGAACTTGATGGTCCACATGATGGAGTCGGAACCACGCAGGGGCTGCACGGAACCGCCCAGGGGGACGATGTCGGCGTAGTGGCGGGCTTCGATGGCTTGCTGCGGGCAGATCTTCACGCAGGAATAGCACTCCCAGCACTGCTCGGGTTCCTGGTTGAAGGCGCGCATGGCGTGGCCGGTCTCGGAGCCATCCTTGTCCAGCTTCATCAGGTCATGCGGGCAGATGTACATGCAGGCGGTCTTGTCCTGACCCTTGCAGCCGTCGCACTTGTCGGTACGAACATAGGTAGGCATTACTTACTCTCCTTGTTAGCTAACAATCCGCTTCTTCAGCGGTCCATTCAGACTCCGGACCCCACCTTGGCCGGGGGGCGTATCGCGATTCCGCTTCCGGCGGATCCGGGATTCCAAATACGTTGAGGCCGGCCAGAAGGCCGGCCCTTATGATTAAGCGGCCGAGTGGCCCTTCAGCTCGATCTTGACGTTCTGCTCGGCCGAGAGACTGGCGTAGTACTTCTGCAGAACCTTGGCCACTTCGGGACGGCTGAACTCGACCGGCAGGTCCTGGCCTTCGGACAGCATGGAACGAACCTTGGTGCCGGACAGCAGGATGCGGTCGTCCTTGGTGTGCGGGCAGGTGCGCTGGGAGGCCATGCCGCCGCACTTCTTGCACCAGAAGGTCCAGTCGATGTTCATGTTGACGGTCTCCAGCGAGCCCTTGGGGATCTCGTCGAAGATCTTCTGGGCGTCGAAGGGGCCGTAGTAGTCGCCCACGCCGGCGTGGTCGCGGCCGACGATCAGGTGCGAGCAGCCGTAGTTCTGGCGGAACAGGGCGTGCAGCAGGGCCTCGCGCGGACCGGCGTAGCGCATGTCCAGGGGGTAGCCGGCCTGGATCACGGTGTTGGGGGCGAAGTAGTTCTCGACCAGCACGCTGATGGCCTCGGAGCGGACCTCGGCGGGGATGTCGCCCGGCTTCAGGGCGCCCAGCAGGGAGTGGACCAGGACGCCGTCCATGGTCTCGATGGCGATCTTGGCCAGGTATTCGTGCGAGCGGTGCATCGGGTTGCGGGTCTGG
>JAAXVP010000140.1 GCA_013335435.1 Thiobacillus sp.
ATCGCCGATCCGGCCGGCCGTCTCGCCGCCCTGCTCGATGCCGCGCCCTGGGGCCTGGACCTGGCCCGGCTGGCCATCGCCTGGAACCGCCCGGACCTGGCCGGCCTGCTGCCCGGCTCGGCCATCGTCGCAGCGGGCTCGGCCCTGGCCTTCACCGAAACGCGCTGGCAGGCCCTGGGCGAACGCCTGCTGGCCGGACTGGCCGAGTACCACGAACGCTGTCCGGACGAACTCGGCCCCGACGCCGGCCGGGCCCGGCGCATGCTTCTGCTCAGGTTGGCTGTCCCGGCCTTCACGGCCCTGGTCTACCGCCTGCTGGCCGAAGACCGGCTCCGGCGCAGCGGGCCCTGGCTGCACCGGCCCGAACACCGCATCCGCCTGGGCGACCAGGAACGGGCCCTGGCCGAACGGATACTGCCCTGGCTCGGCGAGGCCCCCCACGACCCGCCCTGGGTGCGCGACCTGGCCCGGCGCGCCGGCGTGGAGGAGGCGCGGATGCGCATGCTGATGCGCAAGCTGGCCGGCCAGGGCGAGGTCTACCAGGTCGTGCGCGACCTGTTCTACACCCCGGCGGCGCTGGCCAACCTGGCCGACGCGGTGCGCGAACTGGAGGAACGGGACGGCGAGGCCCGCGCCGCGTCGTTCCGCGACCGTACCGGCATCGGCCGCAAGCGTTGCATCCAGATCCTGGAATTCTTCGACCGGGTCGGTTACACCCGGCGCGTGGGCGAGTCCCACCGGCTGCGCAATCCGGCCATGTTCACCCCGGAGGCGACATGCCTGAACTGATCACTGGAAGGGAAGCGTCCCTGGTGGGGCGGCCGGGCTTCAAACCCGGTTGGGGGCGTCAGCCGCTCCCGGGTGGGTTCGACTCCCACTCCCTTCCGCCACTTTGCAATGCCGCCAACCATCGGTGGCGGCATTGGCTGCCACTTACCATGTTGTTTGGGAGCGGCCGTAGCAAGGCAGGCTGGCGGCGGGAATGTTTGTAATCTTTTCAAGGCAGCACGATCACCTTGCCCTTCATGCCGCCAACGAGGTGGCCCGGAACCAGGCAGGCAAAATCGAAAGTACCGGCATTCGTAAACTGCCAGACGAGTTGTCCTGTCTGCCCCGGTTCGATGCTGATGGCCGCTGGCGTGTGCAAAGCCGTTCCCGGTGACTTGCGCATCAACTCGGCTTGCTTACCGAGTTCGGACAGCTTGCCCAGCACCATCATATGTCTGAGTTCGCCGCCATTGAGTACCTGAAATCGAATGGTCTGGCCACGCTTCACGCGCACCTCGTCGGGTGAGTAACGCATGTCGTCGCTTACGGCGATCTCGATGGTACGGTCAACTTTCGCCGGGTCGCCAGGCTTGCCGAACCTGACTTCACCGAGGCCGCCTGCCTGGACAACCATAGTCGTCAGTGAGAGCAGTAAAACCCGGAAATAAATGCTCCTCGCCATCACGAACACCACACACTCTTTTCTTCCGGCAAGCACATGGTTCGCGCCCCAGGCGAGGAATCCAAGGTTCGGGCATGTTCCAGCGAGGTTGCGTGCTTACGGCTTAATTCGAGAAAACGCGGGGTGGGTCCGACGTCCTCGAATACAGGGTTGCCTTCTTCGTCTTCGGACACCGCCCGCGTGCCTGGAATGTAAGGCATGGCACTTTCAAGCTCATCCAGCGCTGCCGAAAGCAACTCGGAGATCAATTCGGTTTCGCTCCGTCGTGGATACATTTCCACCAAGGCCGCGATTCTTGCTGCGTCCTTTATCGAGAGCACGACCTTGTAGTCGCCGGCAGCCGTTTTGCCGCTTGAAAATTCTTCCCATTGTTTGATCAGTTTGACGAGATTTGTCATCTTGACTCCTTGTTTCCCAAGTTGAGGAGGTTGATGCTCAAGCGTTAGGAATCATTGCCTGCGGTTCGCAAGATCGTACTGAGTGGTGTTTCTTTTATAGTACCTATCCCGACTATATTGCTCGGGAATGTTCCGGGTGTCGTCATCTGGCACTCCATCAGGAATAGTCGGAACCGGGTGAGCAAGAACGGCCTGATAGATTCCGCAGTGCCATCAACCCTTGCCCCGCGCCAGGTCCAGGAAGGGCGCGATCAGGTCCATGGGCAGCGGGAACACGATGGTCGAGTTCTTGTCGGCGGCGATCACGGTCAGGGTCTCCAGATAGCGCAACTGGATGGCCTGGGGTTGTTTGCCCAGCACCTCGGCGGCCTGGGCGAGCTTCTCGGCGGCCTGCAATTCGCCCTCGGCGTGGATCACCTTGGCCCGGCGCTCGCGCTCGGCCTCGGCCTGGCGGGCGATGGCGCGCACCATGGTGATGTCGATGTCGACGTGCTTGATCTCGACGCTGGAGACCTTGATGCCCCAGGCGTCGGTCGAGGCGTCGAGGATCTTCTGGATGTCGAGGTTGAGCCGGTCGCGCTCGGCCAGCATCTCGTCCAGCTCGTGCTTGCCCAGCACAGAGCGCAGGGTGGTCTGGGCCAGTTGGCTGGTGGCGTTGTAGAAGTCGGCGACCTGGATGATCGAGCGTTCGGGGTCGATGACCCGGAAGTAGACCACCGCGTTGACCTTGACCGAGACGTTGTCGCGCGAGATCACGTCCTGCGGCGGCACGTCCATCACCACCGTGCGCAGGTCGACCCTGACCATCTGTTGCACGACCGGGACCAGCACCACCAGCCCCGGGCCCTTGACCCGCCAGAATCGCCCCAGCATGAACACCACGCCGCGCTCGTACTCGCGCAGGACGCGGAAGGAATAGGCCAACAGGGCGATGACGGCGACGACGACAATGGTGACGAATTCCATGACTGACCTCCTTCAGGTGGTTCCGGGTCCGGCCGCGTCGACCGGTTCTACTGTGAGCACCAGGCCGTCGCGGGCGACGACCCGGACCGTCTGGCCGAGCCGGACGGGTCGCCGCGCGCGGGCCTGCCAATCCTCGCCCTGGATGCGGACCCGGCCGGCGCCGTCGAAATCCTCCAGGGCCGTGCCGACCGCCCGGCTCATCGCCTCGGCGCCGCTCACCACGGCGCGGCGGCGCGCCTTGAGGGCAAGCCAGACCACGGTAAAGAAGAACGCCGCGCTGACCAGTGCGATGGCTAGGATGAGCGGACGGGCCACCGTGTAGCCGTCGCCATCCATGAGGATGATCGAGCCGATCACGAAGGCCACCACGCCGCCGAGCCCCAGGGCGCCGAAGCTGGGCATGAAGGCCTCGGCCACCATGAAGGCGATGCCGAGCAGGAGCAGCGCCAGCCCGGCATAGTTGATGGGCAGCAACTGGAAGGCGTAGAGGGCCAGCAGCAGGGCGATGCCGCCGACCACGCCGGGCAGGACGATGCCGGGGTTCCACAGCTCGAAGAACAGGCCGTAGAGGCCCAGGAGCAGGAGGATGTAGGCGACGTTGGGATCGGTGATGACCGCCAGCAGGCGAGTGCGCCAGTCCGGCTCGCTGAGGGTGATCGCGACCCCGGCGGTATGCAGGGTGATTGCCCGGCCGGCAAGCTGCAATTCGCGGCCGTCGAGCTGGCGCAGCAGGTCCTCCAGATCGCGGGCGATCAGGTCGGCGACATGCAGCTTCACCGCTTCCTCCGCCGGCAGCGAGGCGGCCGCGCGCACGGCCTTTTCCGCCCAGTCGGCATTGCGGCCGCGCAGTTGCGCCAGGCTGCGGATATAGGCGGCGGCATCGTTGAGCAGCTTCTCGTCGAGATCGGGCTGGGCGCCGGCCTTGTCCTTGCCGGCGGGCTTGTCGCCGCCCGTGAAATCGGGCAAACCGCCGATCCGCACCGGGGTGGCCGCGCCGACGTTGCTGCCCGGCGCCATCGCCGCGACATGGGCGGCGAGCAGCATGTAGGCCCCGGCGCTGGCGGCGCGCGCACCGGAAGGCGCGACGAAGGCCACCACCGGAACCGGCGAGGCCAGGATGGCCCGGATGATGTCGCGCATCGCGCTGTCGAGTCCGCCAGGGGTATCCATGCGCAGCACCACCAGGGTGGCGGCGCCGGCGTGGGCGCGGTCCAGGCCGCGCTGGACGTAGTCGGCGCTGGCCGGCCCGATCGCGCCGTTCAGGTCGAGCACGAGGACGGCGGGAGCGCTGCCCGGCAGGGCCGGCGGCCAGGCCGCCAGGGCCAGAAACAACGCCAAACGGATACACCGCAAGACAAGTTTCATTGAGGTCACTCCTCGATGCGCCGAACCATTGCCGGGCACTTGTGCTGCCTTCAACGGCACCGGCTCGCGGGATTGCCTGGCAGGGAAATTGAAATCGGCTGAACTGCCCTTTACGAATCCACGTTATAGCCTCATCCCGATCTCCTCGCGCCGATAGGTATCCCAGGCTAACGTCCAGGCACTTTTCCGCATGCCACCAGGGCGTAGTCGATGCATTTCATTTAGATGATTCGACTATCGCTTTACAGGCTGGTTTCCTCGCTGGCTCAACGTGGTCACCGATCATGGAATGAATGATCTAAAGCGATCCTTATCCACGATAAAGAATCCTCTGAGTGAATTTCCCTGGCATAAGTGCTGAAGTGCCAGCATGGCCTCTGCCTTTGCGGGGCAGTGGAGCGGCAGGTTCCGGGATGCCGTGCATTAGGGGCGGGAGCCCATGACAGGAGATCATCATGTTCAAATGGCTGGAAGCTGTAAGGGCAAAATCCCATTTCGCGCAGGAACAAGCTCAGTCCCCTGCACCGCTGGACAACCAGGACCTGGACGGTCTGGGGCCCGAATATGTCTGCAGTCACCAATCCATCGAGGTCGTCGATATCTCGCCTGCCGAGTTCATGCGTTATCTGGGCCCCATTCCCTTGTGAACAAGCCGGGCAGATAGCCGTATCGGAACCCTGCAGGCGCCGTGGACCTGATGCTTCGCATCAGTAGCTAGGGTCTAGGGTAAACAATACTTGAACAAAATTGTATGGTATTGGTCTGTAGAAGTATGAAGCGATGTGGCAGCCCTGTCACATGTCATGCAGAGCCAACCTATGGAAGAACATCATGAAAAAAGTTCATATCGATTACCAGGGCGCGGAACTTGATTATCAACGTGCCAGCCTGCTTGCTATGGATGTAGCAAGGATTAACCAGATGCAGGATCCCACCATCGTGTCCTGGCACCAGAACAGCCGTCCGGAAATGCCTCCAGTCTATGACGGGGCTGATCCGGATACCTGGTGGGCGAAATACGGAGCCGGCAACGGTGGTCGCCTGGAGGTGTGCCTGGGCGATGACTTTCAATTTGTCATGATGGATGCGCGCGGTTTTGAAAAGCTGGGCGAGATGCCTTTGCGAAACCTGTCAGATGAGCAAGGCAATCACTATCTTTGCTACATCCCCATGATGAATAGATCCTCCGACAAGCCGACGCCCGATGCCTGCACCCATCTGGATGGCTGGGCTGCGGATCAATTCTGAGGCCCGGCCGCCCAGTCTTGATCGGTGCGGACGCGGGTTCAGCGACCATGATCCCACGTTTGCCGGCAGGCCCGACCCAGTTTGTGGCCTGAGGTCGGCTAGGTCCTGGAAGGAGTTCCCCATGCTGGATATCAACAAAGCCATTGGCGACCCCGACGCGTTCCTGCACGACCCGGAAGGCAGCATGTACGAGTTGCCTTACTGGTCCCCGACAATCGCCCAGGAGTTGGCCAGCAAGGAAGGGTTGGGCGAGCTGTCCGATATGCAATGGCGTGTGATTCACACCTTACGCCAGATGTACCGGAGAGAGGGGCAGTGGAGGAACGCCCACCAGGTACTGCGCGCTCTGGCAAACGATTTTGCCGATATGGGCGGCGGCCGGTATCTGTTCCGGTTGTTCCCCCAGGGGCCGGTGACGCAGGGTTCGCACCTGGCCGGCCTGCCGGCTCCCCCGTACGCGAATGACCGTTCGTTCGGGTCGTTCAGTTGATCAGGTGTGTGAACTTCGCCCTTCACCATGAGGTACGAGATGAACGAGGATTATGATGCAGACGAATTCATGGCCGTCATGGACGTATTCCAACGCAACCAACCCGAGCCGGGATGATCGCCCTATCCCGACGGCGGCGGCGCGCGCTCCATCCCGCATCGCCGGCGTCGCAACAACTGAGTGAGGCACCCTTATGCGAACCCCGACACTGATTGCACTTTGCCTGCTTCAGGCGCTGATTGCGCCGGCCTATGGCGCCGCCGATGCGGTACGCGGTAAGGCGCTGCACGACAAACAATGCGTCAGTTGCCACGTCAAACGGTACGGCGGCGATGGCGCTCAGATGTACCTGCGTCCCGACCGCTTGATCCACGACCGTAAGGCGTTGAGTCAACGTGTCGCCACTTGCAATGCCATGGTGAACGCCGGCTTGTTTCCCGAGGACGAAGAGGACATCGCGGCCTATCTGGCGAAGCAGTACTACAAGTTCGCCAAGTGAACCGGAGGCCACATGGAATCCTCGATCTACGACTTCCAGCTGACACGCCTGGACGGCACCGAGGCGTCCATGGACGACTACCGGGGCAAGGTATTGCTGATCGTGAATAGCGCGAGCGCGTGCGGCTTCACGCCCCAGTATGCCGGCCTTGAAGCGCTGTACCGGAAATTCATGGACAGGGGCTTCGTGGTCCTCGCCTTTCCCTGCAACCAGTTCGGTGGTCAGGAACCCGGCGATGCGGCGACCATAGGCGCATTCTGCCAAACCAACTACGGCGTCACCTTCCCCATGTTTGCCAAGACCGAGGTCAATGGCGACAACGCCCACCCGCTGTATGCCTTCCTGAAGCATGCGGCAGCTGGCGTATTCGGTACCGAGGCGATCAAGTGGAATTTCACCAAATTCCTGGTCGACCGCGACGGCAAGGTGGTCGCGCGACATGCGCCGGCAACGCCACCGGAACAACTCAGCGAGGAAATCGAGGCCTTGCTGTAGCGAGAGCGGGCCTCATCGCAGGGCGACCGCAACGATCTGTCTCAGTCTGCCTGTGGGCGGGTCATGAGTTCCGGTCGCACCCAGCGGTCAAATTCTTCCGCTGTGACCTGGCCGGAGGAAAGGGTCGCCTCCCGCAGGCGAAGTCCTTCCATATCCGCCCGCCGGGCGATGGCGGCGGCGCGATCGTAGCCGATGTGCGGGGCCAGGGCGGTCACCAGCATCAATGAGCGGTCGAGCAGGTCGGCGATATGCCCGGTCTCGGCCGTGATGCCACGCACGCAGTAGGCCTCGAAGCTGACCATGCCGTCGGCCAGCAGACGCACGCTCTGCAGAAAGGCATGGGCGATCAGCGGCTTGTAGACGTTCAGCTCGAAGTTGCCCGAGGCGCCGGCGAAGTTGATTGCCACGTCGTTGCCGAACACTTGGCAGCTGATCATGGTCAGTGCCTCGCACTGGGTCGGGTTGACCTTGCCCGGCATGATGGAACTGCCCGGTTCGTTCTCGGGCAGGCGGAGCTCGCCCAGGCCGGAACGCGGCCCGGAGGCCAGCCAGCGGAGGTCGTTGGCGATCTTCATCAGGGCGGCGGCCAGGGTCTTGAGGGCGCCGTGAGCTGCGACCAGTTCGTCGTGGGCGGCCAGGGCGGCGAACTTGTTGGCGGCGCTGCGGAACGGCAGGCCGAGGCGGCCCGCCAGCTCGGCCGCGACCCGGTCGCCGAACCCGGCCGGGCTGTTCAGCCCGGTGCCCACCGCGGTGCCGCCGATGGCCAGGTCCAGCAAGGCGGGCAGGGTGGTCGCGAGCGCCCATCGGGCATGGTCGAGTTGGGCGGCATAGCCGGAGAACTCCTGGCCCAGGGTCAGGGGCGTGGCGTCCTGGAGATGGGTGCGGCCAACCTTGACGATGCCGGCGAACTCGCCCGCCTTCGCGTCCAGGGCCGCATGCAGCCGATCGAGGGCAGGCCGCAGCCGGCGGGTCAGTTCCAGGCTGGCGGCCACGTGCATCGCGGTCGGGATGACGTCGTTGCTGGACTGGCCGAGGTTGACCTGGTCGTTGGCATGCACCAGCCTGGCCTCGCCGCGGCCGCCGCCGAGCAGTTCCGAGGCCCGGTTGGCCAGGACCTCGTTCATGTTCATGTGGGTCTGGGTGGCCGACCCGGTCTGCCAGACCGACAAGGGGAATTCCCGCTCGTGGCGGCCGGTCAGCACCTCGTCGGCCGCCGCGACAATGGCCTCGGCCAGGTCCGGGTCGAGCCGGCCCAGGTCCCGGTTGACCAGGGCGCAGGCCCGCTTAACCTCGGCCAGGGCCAGGATCAGCGGGGCTGGCATGGTCTCGGTGGCGATCTGGAAGTGCTCCAGGGCGCGCTGGGTCTGGGCGCCCCAGAGGCGGTCGGCCGGGACCTGGACCGTGCCCAGGCTGTCACGCTCGCTGCGGGTGTCGTTCATGCTTGTTCTCCGGTGCTTGGTCGCCCTGTCGGGCGCCGGTCAATCCCAGCGGTCGTCGCGGACCTCGATCTGGCCGGCCGTGATCCGTACCGGCAGCACGGCCACCGCCTCATAGGCCGGCGGCGCGGTGACCGCCCCGGTCGTGATGTCGAAGCCGGCGCCATGGCGGGGGCAGGTGATCTCCCGGCCCACCAGGGTCCCGCTGGCCAATTCGCCGCCGTCGTGGCTACAGGCGTCCTCGATGGCGTGGAAACCCGCATCGAGGACTTCCCCATCGGCGACCGCCGGGTGGTGTATGCGAACGGGGTCCGGATCGCGGTATTCCGGCTCGAATCGGG
>JAAXVP010000418.1 GCA_013335435.1 Thiobacillus sp.
TCCGGACTTGGGCGGGGGGTGTCGGCGAAAGGTGTCTGAGCGAAGCGAGTTCTTTCGCCGCCCGGCCGAGTCCGGAAATCTCGGGGTTTCGACGGATGCGGGGCGTGCTTTCTTTGGTTCCTTTCTTTGCACGAGCAAAGAAAGGAACTGGCCGCAGGGCCACCCCCGGCCAAAGCCAGCCAGCACACTTGAAAACCTCTGGATTCCCGCCTACGCGGGAATGACGGCCAGATGACCGCCCTCAACCGCAAACTCCTGCGCGACCTCTGGCTGATGCGCGGTCAGGTCCTGGCCATCGCGGCGGTGATCATGGGCGGCGTCGCCACCCTGGTGATGGCCCTGTCGACCTACGACTCCCTCCTGGAGACCCGCGACCGCTTCTACCGCGACTACCGCTTCGCCGAGGTGTTCGCGCCCCTCAAGCGCGCCCCCGAGGCCCTCGCCGAGCGGCTGAAGGAAATCTCCGGTGTGCGCGAGGCCGAGACCCGCGTGGTCGCCCAGGTCAAGCTCGAAGTCGCCGGCTTCTCCGACCCCATCACCGGCCAACTCCTCTCCATCCCCGACCACGGCGAGGCCCTGCTCAACCGCCTGCACCTCAAGCGCGGCCGCTACCCAGCGCCCTACAGCACCGACGAGGCCCTGGTCAGCGACACCTTCGCCGACGCCCACCGCCTCAAGACCGGCGACCACGTCGGCGCCATCATCAACGGCAAGCTGAAGCAGCTCACCCTGGTCGGCGTCGCCCTGTCGCCGGAGTTCGTCTACCAGATCGCCCCCGGCGCCATGTTCCCCGACTTCCAGCGCTACGGCGTGCTCTGGATGGGCCGCCACGCCCTGGCCGTGGCCTACGGCATGGACGGCGCCTTCAACCGGGTCGCCCTCACCCTGGCACCGGGCACCCAGGTCCAGGACGTCATCGACGAAATCGACGACCGCCTGGCCCCCTACGGCGGCATCGGCGCCTATGGCCGCAAGGACCAGTTCTCCAACCGCTTCCTGGCCGAGGAGCTGAAGCAGTTGCAGACTACCGCGACGGTATTCCCGGCCATCTTCCTGGGCGTCGCCGCCTTCCTGCTCAACGTCGTGGTGAGCCGGCTGATCGCCACCCAGCGCGACCAGATCGCCATCCTCAAGGCCTTCGGCTACCCCAACGGCGCCATCGGCTGGCACTACCTCAAGCTGGTCCTGGCCATCGTCCTGGTCGGCGTCGCCGGCGGCGTCGCCCTGGGCGCCTGGTTCGGCCACGGCCTGGCCGGGGTATACATGGACTTCTACCGCTTCCCCTACCTCAACTACGTGCTGCGTCCGCCGGCCATCCTGATCGCCCTGGCGGTGGGCGCCGGGGCCGGCATCGGCGGCACCCTGTTCGCGGTCCTCAACGCCACCCGCCTGCCGCCCGCCGAGGGCATGCGCCCGGAGACCCCGGTCGCCTATCGCACCACCTTCTTCGAGCGCCTCGGCCTGCAACGCTACCTCAACCAGCCCTCGCGCATGATCCTGCGCCACATCGAGCGCCGGCCGGTCAAATCCCTGCTCACCCTGATCGGCATCGCCTGCGCCGGCGGCCTCATGATGGTGGGCAACTACCAGCGCGGCGCCATCGACTTCATGGTCGACGTGCAGTTCCGCCAGGCCGCCCGCGAAGACCTCTCGGTGACCTTCATCGAGCCGACCGCCAGCCGCGCCCTGCACGAGATCGCCGGGCTGCCCGGCGTGCGCCAGGTCGAGGGCTTCCGCGACGTGGCGGCCAACCTGCGCTTCCGGCAATACCACTACCGCACCAGCCTGTCCGGCATCCAGCCCGAAGGCCGCCTGCACCGCTCCCTGGACAGTGCGCTCAGGCCGGTCAAGGTGCCGCCGGACGGGGTCGTACTGACCGACCACCTGGCCAACAACATCCTGCACGTGAAGCCGGGCGACCTGCTCACCGTCGAGGTGCTCGAAGGCCGCCGCCAGGTCCTGCAAGTCCCGGTCCAGGGCCTCACCAAACAGTACCTGGGCGTGTCGGCCTATATCCGCCAGGACGTCCTCAACACCCTGTTGCGCGAAGGCGACGTGGTCTCCGGGGCCTATGTCGCCCACGAGCCGGACCGTTCCGGGCCGCTCTATGCCGCGCTACACGACCGTCCGCGCGTGCTCGGCCTGGTCGCCCACGCCACCGCGATCAAGAGCTTCTACGCCACCCTGGGCGAGTTCGTGCTGTTCTTCAACATGGTGTCCACCCTCCTGGCCGGCGTCATCGCCTTCGGCGTGGTCTACAACTCGGCCCGGATATCCCTGTCCGAGCGTAGCCGGGAACTGGCCAGCCTGCGCGTGCTCGGCTTCACCCGCGGCGAGATCGCCTACATCCTGCTCGGCGAACTGGCGCTGCTGACCCTGGCCGCCATCCCGGTCGGCTTCCTGGTCGGGGTCGGCCTGTGCGGCATCCTGGTGGTGTCGTTCGAATCCGAGATCGGAAGAGCGAGA
>JAAXVP010000419.1 GCA_013335435.1 Thiobacillus sp.
GGCCTGGTCGACCACCGCCCTGGGCGCCGTTGCGGCGAGGCCGAACGTGGCCAGGCCGGCGGCGGCCAGCGCCAGCAGGGCGCGGCTCAGGTAATGGCGCCGGAAGTGGTCCATGTCGAAGCGTTCCGGCAGGACGTAGGCGATCAGGCAGCCGCCCAGCAGGCCGCCGACGTGGGCGGCGTTGTCGATGCCGGCCTTGCCGAAACCCTGCATCAGGGAATAAACGACGAAGAAGCCGATGCCGCTCAGCATCTCCTTGCTGAAGGTCTTGGGCAGCTTGTCGCGGTGCTGCCAGACCGCCACCAGGAGCGCCCCGGTGACGCCGAACACGGCGCCCGAGGCGCCGACCGAGACCACCTCCTGGGCCGAGAAATGCAGGCTCAGCGCACTGCCGAGCAGGCCGGAGCCGAAATAGACCAGCAGGAACAGGCGCTTGCCGTAGATGCGCTCGACCAGGATGCCTGCGCCCAGGAGGCCGAGCATGTTCATGGCGACGTGGACGAAGCCGCCGTGCAGGAAGGTGGCGGTCAGCAGGCGCCACCACTCGCCGCGCTGGACCTCGGAGGCGGCATTGCCGCCCCAGAGCAGGAGCTTGTCGGCCGGCACGTCGAGGAAGCCGCCGCCCTGGCTCAGCATGGCCAGCCAGACCGCCAGGTTGGCCGCGATCAGGGCGTAGGTCGCCCAGGTATGCGGCGTCATCGCCTTCAGCCGGTCCTGGAGTTCCTGCCGTTGCCGCAGTTCGTTGCCGAAGACGGCCGGCTCCGCCCCGTCCGGCGCGGCCCGGCGCAGGCGGCGCTCGACGCCGTCGAGCAGGCGTTCCTGGTCCTCGGCGCTGAACGGCGACAGGAGCAGGGTCGGGCGGGCGGCATTGCGGCCGGTCCAGAAGGATTGCCGGTCCGGCGCACCCAAGGGGGCCCTGAGGTGGAATTGCAGGTAGGGCGTGCCCTGTACCGACGCCACGGTGACCCGTTCGATATCGCGCCAGAGGCAGCGCTTGGCCTTGCCGGTCAGGTTGGGCGACTCGAAGGCCTCGTCGCCGAGCGTCGCCAGGGGCTGGCCGGCGCGCATGCGCTTGCGCAGGGCGAAGTCGGTCGGCAACAGGATCAGCAGGGAAACCGCCACCGTGAGGGCGAGGGCCTGGAGCGAACCGCCGCTGACCAGCGCCACGACCGCGACGACGACCGCGAAACCCAGCCACAGGTTGGTGCGCGCCTTGCCGAGCTGGCTTTTCCGGGAGGCGAAAAAGCGTTCGTCTCCCGCCACTGAAACATCGTCATCCATGTTCGTCATTCCCTGTCTTGTCGGAGTCCCGGTCTGCGCCGTTACGCGGGCATGCCGGACACGCGTCCGCCCCGCCATGCCGATGATGCCACAAGGCGGCCCCGGCGAGCCGCCATTCGCCGGAACGCCGGGCCCGACTATTGGTAGAATTACAGCTTTTCGACGCCTTCCTGTCTCCGACCATGAACAACCTCTTCGACACTCGCCAGTCCTTCGACGCCGGCAACGGCCAGACCGCTGCCTATTACTCCCTGCCGCAACTGGAACAGGCCGGCATCGGCCCGATCTCCAAGCTGCCGGTGTCCATCCGCATCGTCCTGGAATCGGTGCTGCGCAACGCCGACGGCGTCAAGGTGACCGAGAAGCACGTGCGCGACCTGGCCAACTGGCAGCCGAACGGCGAACGGGTCGAGGAAATCCCCTTCGTGGTCGCCCGCATCCTGCTGCAGGACTTCACCGGCGTGCCCCTGCTCGCCGACCTGGCCGCCATGCGCTCGGCCGCCGCCCGCCTGGGCAAGGATCCGAAGAAGGTCGAGCCGCTGGCCCCGGTCGAGATGGTGGTCGACCACTCGGTCCAGGTCGACGTGTTCGGACAGGCCGACGCCCTCGGCCAGAACATGAAGATCGAGTTCGAGCGCAACCGCGAGCGCTACCAGTTCCTCAAGTGGGGCATGCAGGCCTTCGACACCTTCAAGGTCGTGCCCCCTGGCGTCGGCATCGTGCACCAGGTCAACATGGAGTACCTGGCCCGCGGCGTCATGGAAAAGGACGGGGTCTACTACCCGGATACCCTGGTCGGCACCGACAGCCACACCACCATGATCAACGGCCTCGGCGTGGTCGCCTGGGGCGTCGGCGGCATCGAGGCCGAGGCCGGCATGCTCGGCCAGCCGGTCTACTTCCTGACCCCCGACGTGGTCGGCGTCGAGTTGACCGGCCAGGCCGCGCCCGGCATCACCGCCACCGACATCGTCCTGACCATCACCGAGATGCTGCGCAAGGCCAAGGTGGTGGGCAAGTTCGTCGAGTTCTACGGCGAGGGCGCCGAGAAGCTGCCGGTCACCGACCGCGCGACGATCGCCAATATGGCCCCCGAATACGGCGCGACCATGGGCTTCTTCCCGGTCGACGAGGCCACCTGCCAGTACTACCTGGCCACCGGCCGCGACCAGGCC
>JAAXVP010000003.1:0-33038 GCA_013335435.1 Thiobacillus sp.
CTAGGACATGTCCAGGCGGATGATGTGGTCCTGGCTGTCGAACAGGAACTCGGCCAGGGCCTTGCACAGCTCGGTCTTGCCGACGCCGGTGGGGCCGAGGAACAGGAATGAGCCGTAGGGCCGGTTGGGGTCGGAGAGACCGGCGCGGGAGCGCCGGATGGCGTCCGCGACCACCCGCACCGCCTCGTCCTGGCCGACCACCCGGTTGTGGATGCGGGTTTCCATCTGCAGGAGCTTGTCGCGCTCGCCCTGCATCAGCTTCGATACCGGGATGCCGGTCGAGCGTGAAACCACCTCGGCGATCTCCTCGGCGCCGACCTCGCGCCGCAACAGCTTGAACTCGCGCTTGCCCTCGCCGGCCGCCTCGGCCTGTTTCAGCTCGGCTTCGAGCTTGGGCAGCTTGCCGTACTGGATTTCGGCCACCTTGTCGAACATACCCTTGCGTTGCAGGTCGGCCATCTCGGCGCGCAGGTGGTCGATCTCCTCCTTGATGTGGGCGGAACCCTGGACGATGGCCTTCTCGGCCTTCCAGATCTCCTCCAGGTCGGCGTATTCCTTCTCCAGCCGGCGAATCTCGTCCTCGATCAGCGACAGGCGTTTCTTCGAGGCCTCGTCCTTCTCGCGCTTGACCGCCTCGCGCTCGATCTTGAGTTGGATCAGACGGCGGTCGAGCTTGTCCATGACCTCGGGCTTGGAGTCGATCTCCATCTTGATCCGGCTGGCCGCCTCGTCGATCAGGTCGATGGCCTTGTCGGGCAGGAAACGGTCGGTGATGTAGCGATGGCTCAGCTCGGCCGCCGCGACGATGGCCGGGTCGGTGATCTCGACGCCGTGGTGGACCTCGTACTTCTCCTGCAGGCCGCGCAGGATGGCCACGGTGTCTTCCACCGAAGGTTCGTCGACCAGGACCTTCTGGAATCTACGTTCCAGGGCGGCGTCCTTCTCGATGTACTTGCGGTACTCGTCCAGCGTGGTGGCGCCGATGCAGTGCAGCTCGCCGCGCGCGAGTGCCGGCTTGAGCATGTTGCCGGCGTCCATGGCACCTTCCGCCTTGCCGGCGCCGACCATGGTGTGCAGCTCGTCGATGAACAGGATGATGCGGCCCTCGTCCTGGGCCACTTCCTTCAACACCGACTTCAGGCGCTCCTCGAACTCGCCGCGGTACTTGGCCCCGGCCAGCAGGCCGGCCATGTCCAGGACCAGGACGCGCTTGCCCTTCAGGGTCTCCGGCACCTCGCCGTTGACGATGCGCTGGGCCAGGCCTTCGACGATGGCGGTCTTGCCGACGCCCGGCTCGCCGATCAGGACCGGGTTGTTCTTGGTCCGCCGTTGCAGGACCTGGATGGCGCGCCGGATCTCGTCGTCGCGGCCGATCACCGGGTCGAGCTTGCCCTGGCGGGCCCGCTCGGTCAGGTCGAGGCAGTATTTCGCCAGGGCCTGGCGCTGGCCCTCGGCCTCCTGCGAGTTGACGCCCTCGCTGCCGCGCACGGCCTCGATGGCGGCGGTGAGATTGGCCGCCGTGGCGCCGTGTTCCTTGAGCAGCTTGCCGGCCTCGCCCTTGTCCTCCAGGCAGGCGAGCAGGAACAGTTCGCTGGCGATATAGGCGTCGCCGCGCTTCTGGGCCGCCTTGTCGGTCAGGTTGAAAATCCGGTCGAGGTCGCGCGAGATGCTGACCTCGCCACCGTGGCCTTCCACCTTGGGCAGACGGTCCAGGGCCTGCTGGATGCCGGTGACCAGGGCCGGCACCCGCGCGCCGGCGCGTTGCAGGATGGCCTTGGCGGAGCCGTCGTCCTGGTTGATCAGGGCGGCCAGGACGTGCAGGGGCTCGATGTAGGGGTTGTCGTTGCCGACCGCCAGGCTCTGGGCCTCCTGGATGGCGGACTGGAACGGCGTGGTCAGCTTGTCGAAGCGCATGGCTTTCTCCGTAGGATTACTTGTGCCGGAGATGGGGGGAATACGGGGAATTTCAACTGTTTCCACTACCACACTCACCCGCGCTACCGCGCACCCCTCCCCCTCGAGGGGGGCGCAAGCGGGGTTTCGACGCGCGCTGCTCGCCGCCGCCGAAGCCGGTCCGAAGTGCAACTCGGAGCGTGGACGGGGCTGGGGGAGAGGGGGCGGGTTTCACGCTAGAATGTCTCCCAAGGAGACAAGAACGAATGCAACCCAGCGACGCCATCATCCAGACCAACATCGAGGCCGCCCTGGCGGAAGATCTCGATCAACGGGGAGATTTGACCGCCCGGCTGATCCCGGAGACCGCCACCGCCCATGCCCGCGTGATCACCCGCGAAGACGCCGTGCTGTGCGGCCAGCCCTGGTTCAACGCCCTGTTCAGGCGCCTGGACCCGAAGGTGCGCCTGTTCTGGCTGGCCGAGGATGGCGAGCCGGTCGCCGCCGGCCAGACCCTGTGCGAGATCAAGGGCAACGCCCGCGCCCTGCTCAGCGCCGAGCGCCCGGCCCTGAACTTCCTGCAAACCCTGTCCGGGGTCGCCACCGAGACCCGTCATTACGTGGCCGCCGTGGCCGGCACCCGCGCAAGCATATTCGACACCCGCAAGACCGTGCCCGGCCTGCGCGCGGCGCTCAAGTACGCCGTCCAGTGCGGCGGCGGCGAGAACCAGCGCATGGGCCTGTTCGACGGCATCCTGATCAAGGAAAACCACATCGCCGCCGCCGGCGGCGTCCGCGCCGCCCTGGACCAGGCCCGCGCCCTCGCCCCGGCCGGCGTCGGCATCCAGATCGAAGTGGAAAGCATGGCCCAGTTGGCCGAAGCACTGGGCGCCGGCGCGAAACTGATCCTGCTCGACAACTTCGATACCGAAGGCCTGCGCGAGGCGGTCCTGTTCACCGACGGCCGTGCCGAGCTGGAGGCCTCGGGCGGCATCACCCTGGACAACGTGCGCTCCATCGCCGAGACCGGCGTCGACCGCATTTCCATCGGCAGCCTGACCAAGAACGTGCGGGCGGTCGACCTTTCCATGCGCTTCGTGGCTTAAGGAGCCCACCATGTCCGGCGACAACATCGTCGAAGTACGCGACCTGCACTTCTCCTACGAGGGCCGCAAGATCCTCGACGGCGTCAACCTGGACATCCCGCGCGGCCGGGCGGTGGCCATCCTGGGCACCAGCGGTTGCGGCAAGACCACCCTGATGCGCCTGATCAGCGGCCAGTTGCGGCCCGAACGCGGCCAGGTCCTGGTCGACGGCGAGGACGTGCACGCCCTGGACAACGACGGTCTCTACCGGCTGCGCCGGAAGATGGGCATGATGTTCCAGGTCAGCGGCCTGTTCAGCGACCTCTCGGTGTACGAGAACATTGCCTTCCCGATGCGCGAGCACACCGACCTGAACGAGGACATGATCCGCGACCTGGTCCTGATGAAGCTGCACGCCGTCGGCCTGCGCGGGGCCCACGCCCTGATGCCCAAGGAACTCTCGGGCGGCATGGAACGCCGGGTCGCCCTGGCCCGCGCGGTCGCCATCGACCCCATGCTGCTGATCTACGACGAACCCTTCGCCGGTCTCGACCCGATCTCGCTCAACGTCATCGCCAACCTGGTCAAGCGCCAGAACGACGCCCTCGGCACCACTTCCATCGTGGTCACCTACGACGTCTCGGAATCGCTCAAGGTGGTCGACTACGTCTATTTCCTCTCGGACGGGCGCGTCGTCGCCCACGGCCCCACCGCCGAGATGCAGGCCTCGGACGATCCCTTCGTGCGCCAGTTCATCCATGCCGAGCCGGACGGCCCGGTGCATTTCGACTATCCGGCCAAGCCGCTCGCCGCCGACATGGGCCTGGCGACACAGTGAGCGAGAAATCGTAAAAAAACCCGCCGCAGCGGGTTTTTTCTGATTCCACCGAAATCACACCCTGCGACGATTCGACCATGCGACGAAACCAAACAGGGCCGAGCCGAACAACCAGGCGGCACCCGGCAACGGAACCTCGGAAGGCGGCGGGGGGCAGGGCTTAGTCTGGGTCAATGCCAGTTTTGCACCCAGGAATACGAAATCGCCGGTTACGTCTTTAAGCACCCCGGTCAGCGGACTGGTATAGACGCCACCGATAAAACTCTTGACGTCAAAACCGAAATACCAATCCAGCCCATTGATCTCTACTGCGTTCATCGTGACAGGCTGACCTTCGATATTCACGATTTTCGCCGTTTCCGAAGGGTCGGAAAGAATGCTGCTACGCCTGGTGCTATCGATGGTAGACAAGGTGTCATCGCGAGCCAGCACCCACAAGTAGGCGGAATCCAGGCTCCAGTCATCGACAAGGCTGTACCTGATACTGAACGATTCGGTATCGCCCTGCTTCAGGATATCCGCATCATAGGTATAAAAAGCTGTGGTGATCGGCTCGCCGCAAGTGGGCTCATTATCGTTGCCACCGCATCCCGAATGGCTGACCGTACCGCAGGATGAGGAGGTGCAGGCCAGTGCAGCCGGCAACGCGAAACATGAAGAAACTACCGTAATAGCCAATGCGCTGATTAAACGACCGAACGACCACCCCGGAATATTTGCCGACAGCATGATTTCTCTCCCAAAGAAATTCCTTGTTCGTTGCAAACCGACTGACTCTACGGGCATTCAATAAACCGAGAATGGCGTAGTTATACTTACTATCATTCCTTCGCCGTTTTCCGACAATAGCCCGTTCGGGCCATCTCCCCATGAAGAGCTTCGGGCGGTTGGCACATACACCGGACAGGTCCGCTACGATTGCCTCACGCGACCGCATAATCGGATTCGTTGCCACGAGGACAATGACTGTCGAATAACAACAACCAAGTGTTTTACGGAGTGCCTGCCGGAACTATATTGCGATTATTCATACCCCGACCCGGACAGCCGCATCATGAAAACGAACTTGCTTAGTCTCGCCTTGGCTGGCTTGGTCATCTCGTCGCTGCCCGTCCCGGGCCGCCTGGCATCCTCGGTCGCGATCGTGGAATCGTCACTGGCAGCCGAAAAAGCCGCTCCGATCATCATCGCCCACGTCGCCCCGACCACCGGACGCTTCGCCCTCCATGCCGAAGCCGACCGGCGCGGCGCCGAGATGGCGATCGAGGATTTCAATGCGCGCGGCGGCGTACTCGGTCGGGAAATCGTCCTGATCTCGCGCGACCCCAGCCTGGACGGCAAGCGCGCCGCCGAGGTCGCCGAAGAACTGATCACCCGCAACCGGATCGGCTTCCTGGTCGGCGCCATCAGTTCCGGGGTGGCCGCCAGCATGTCCGCGGTCGCGCAGAAGCACGGCGTCATCTTCATCAACACCAATTCCTCGGCCCCCACCGAGTCGGTCGAGAATGCCCACCGGACCAAGTTCGTGTTCGACGCCCACGGTGCCAACTTCGGCCGTGCCCTGATCAAGTACGCCCTCGCGAAGCGCACCGCCAAGCGCGTCCTGTTGCTCACCGAGGACAACGTCTGGGGCAGCAGCAACGCCGACGCCGCCCGCCAATACATCGCCGACTACGGCGGCACGGTGGTCGGCGAGGTCAAGGCGCCGGAGTCGCTGCCCGACCCGGCCAGCGTCCTGAAACTGGTCGCCGCGATCCCGGCCGACGTGGTGGTCACCAGCATCAGCGGCGACAACCAGATCAAGCTGTTCTCCCAGATCGACCCGAAAGTCCTCGACAGGCAGGCCTGGGTCGTCGGCGAGGTGGATTGGGAGGAACTCTATCCCGCCCCCGGCACCCCGCGGCCGCTGTTCGGCACCACCTGGGCCTGGAACCTGGACACGCCGGGCACGGCCGGATTCGTCGCCCGCTACCGCAAGCGCTATGGCCATACCAAGCTTGACTACCCCGGCGACGTGACCCATGCCGCCTACCTGGCCACCAAGGCCCTGCTCGAGGCCGTCGAGCGTGCCGGCAGCACCGACAACCACGCCATCATCCAGCAACTCGAAGGCTACAGGCGCACCGCCCAGGCCGGCATGCAGGACGACGCGGCCTACATGGATCCGGTCAGCCATCACGTCCAGCAGAGCATCTACATCGCGCGCTGGAACCCGCGTGCCCGGCGCCCCGAATCCGGTATCGAGATACTGGGCCATGTCGCGCCCGACCAGGTGCGCTATGAACCGGAACGCACCACCAAACTGGAAGCCCTGGCAGAGACGCCCCACTACGCACCATGAAGCCCTCCCGGTTCGGTCTCATCGCGCGCATCGCCCTGCTCGTCGTTTGCGTCGAGGTGGTCGCCTTCAGCCTGCTCGGCTGGTTTTACGTCGACCGCTTCAGCCGCGCCGTCGACGAACGCACCCGCTCGCGCCTGGAACTGGTCGGCAGCATGATCGCCGGCGACGAACTGGCCGTGCACGCGATCGCGCGCCGGCAGTTGATCAGCGAACTGGTGGGGGCCCCCTACCTGGACGGCATGGTGATCGGCGGCAATGGCCGCATCATCGTCGCCACCGACCCGGAGAAACTGGGCAGACTGGCCCGCGAATCCGTGGGCTTCGATGCCCGCTGGCTCGCGGAAAACGGCCCGCAGGA
The DNA here is from genome assembly GCA_013335435.1 of Thiobacillus sp. GTDB lineage: Bacteria > Pseudomonadota > Gammaproteobacteria > Burkholderiales > Thiobacillaceae > Parasulfuritortus. The sequence continues at coordinate 6,516 of JAAXVP010000003.1, forward strand.
AGAATTCTTCGTCGACGGACCCGACACCCTGACCGCGGTCAGGCACATCGACGCTCCGAACGGGGGGGCGCCCATCTACGTCACGGTAATCACCATCGGCACCGCCGAGCTGGCGGCCCAGAAACGCTCCATCCTGACCTGGGGCGTGCTCGGCTCGGCCTTTTTCATCCTGATCAGCTCGGCCGGCATCATCGTCATCGCCCAGCGTCTCATCGCCCGGCGCGTCGAGGTTTCGCTCGGCGTCCTCAAGGAAGTCGAGGAAGGCGCCCTGGATGCCCGCATCCCGATCCCCTACGAGGACGAACTGGGCCAGCTCCAGCTCGGCATCAACTCCATGACCGCCAAGCTCGGCGCCCTCCTGGCCCAGCACCGGCGCAACGAGGCGGAGATCGGCGCCGCCAACCGCCTGCTCGACTCCATCGTCGAGAACATCCCCAACATGATTTTCCTGAAGCGTGCCGGCGACCTGCGCTTCGTACTCTTCAACCGGGCCGGCGAGCGCTTGCTCGGTTACGACCGCCAGCAACTGCTGGGCAAGAACGACCATGACTTCTTCCCGCCCGAGCAGGCCGACAATTTCACGGCCAGGGATCGCGAGGTACTGGCCAGCCCGGATCTGATCGATATCCCGGAAGAGGCGATCGACACCCGCCAAGGCGGCCGCCGCATCCTGCATACCCGCAAGCTGGCCCTGCGCAACAACCGCGGCGAAGCGGAATTCCTGCTCGGCATTTCCGAGGACATCACCGACTTCAAGCAAAACGCCGAGGAACTGGAGCACCATCGCCACCATCTCGAACAACTGGTCGAGGAGCGTACCGCCGAGTTGTCGCATGCCAAGGAGGCCGCCGAGGCGGCCAACGTCGCCAAAAGCGCCTTCCTGGCCAACATGAGCCATGAGATCAGGACGCCGCTCAACGCCATCACCGGCATGGCCCACCTGATCCGGCGCGGCGGCCTGACCGCCAGGCAGGCCGAACAGCTAGGCAAGCTGGAGGCGGCCGGCACGCACCTGCTCAACATCATCAACGCCATCCTGGAGCTGTCCAAGATCGAGGCCGGCAAGTTCACCCTCGATAACGCGGCGATCGAGATCGACAGTCTGGTCGGCAACGTGGTCGCCATGGTCCAGGAACGGGCTCAGGCCAAGCAACTGCGCCTGAGCACGGAAATCCCGCCGCTGCCCAGGCATCTGGTCGGCGACCCGACCCGGGTCCAGCAAGCCCTGCTCAACTACGCCACCAACGCGGTCAAGTTCACCGAGACCGGCAACGTGACCATCCGGGTCGCCGTTGCCGAGGAGGATGCCGACAGCGTCCTGCTGCGCTTCGAGGTGGCGGATACCGGCATCGGCATCGCCCCGGAGACCCTGGCCAAGCTGTTCACGGCCTTCGAGCAGGCCGACAACAGCACCACGCGCAAATATGGCGGCACCGGCCTGGGACTCGCCGTGACCAAACGACTGGCCGAAATGATGGGCGGCCAGGCCGGCGCCGAGAGCCTACCCGGCGTCGGCAGCACCTTCTGGTTCACGGTCCGGCTCGGCAAGATCGGCCAGGGCGATGCCGGGACTTCGGCGCCCGCCACGGACGACGCCGAGGCCAGGTTGCTCCATGAGTACCGGGGCAGGCGCATCCTGCTGGCCGAGGACGAGCCGATCAACCGCGAGATCACCGGCATGCTGCTCGACGATGTCGGCCTCCGCGTCGATACCGCGGCGGACGGCATCGAGGCCGTGAGAATGGCCGGCGCCAACGACTACGCCCTGATCCTGATGGACATGCAGATGCCCAACCTGGACGGCCTCGAGGCGACGCGCCGGATCCGCCTGCTGCCGGGCCGCGCCGGCATCCCCATCCTGGCCATGACCGCGAATGCCTTCGTGGAAGACAAGGTGCACTGCATCGAGGCCGGCATGGACGACTTCATCAGCAAGCCGGTGGAACCCGAACAGCTCTACGAAACGCTGCTGAAGTGGCTCACCCCCTGAGCAAGCACTGAAATATTCGTCGGCCATCGGCCTGTCCCGGGTCAAGCGCACCTGCGTCAGGACCGGCTGGCGGATCGTCCTGGACAGCGTCGAACCCGAGGGCACCACGGCCAGTATCCTGTTTTCCTGATCCGGCCGCCCGGCACCGATCGTCCGAACAACCCTTATACTTGTCGCGCACCGCACGGCGCGGGAGAAGCGACGGCAAGGATGAAGGGGGAGACCATGTGGCTGTTGTTCGCGGTAATCGGCTTCGTGTTCGGCGAATCGTCCGGCGGCCTAGCCGGCGCCTTCCTGGGCGGCCTGCTCGGCTACCTGCTGGGCCGGATCGATCGCCTGGAAACCAGGCTGAAGACGCTCGAAGCGGCCGCCCGCACCGAGCCGGCACCCGTTACCTACCGGCACCCGCCGACGCCTGAGGCCGGCGCTTCGGCATCCGCGCCGCCCCCGGATGCCGAGCGGACACCGGAACCGGCCCCGGACGGATTCGAGCCGACGGCGCCGGTCCCCCTCGCCCCGGTCATCGCCGCACCGCCCGATCTCACCTCGCCGCCCTTCCTGAGCAAACCGTCCTACCTGACGACTCCGTCCGACCTGCTCGGCCGCCTGCTCTCGGGCAACATCCTGGCCAAGCTGGGCATGGTCCTGCTCTTCTTCGGCATCGCCTCGGCCCTCAAGCTGGCCGCCGACTACGGCCTGTTCCCGCCCTATTTCCGTCTCATCGCCGCCGGCCTGGTCGGCCTGGTCTGCATCTGGGCCGGCGCCGCCCCGGCCACCGGACAGGAGTTCCGGCCGGCCTGGCTGTTCCGCTTCGCGCCCGAATCCGACGCGGCGCGCCGGGGTTTCGGCTTCGCCCTCGAAGGCGGCGGCTTCGGCATCCTCTACATCGCCACCTATTTCGCCCTGGCGCACTACGGCTACATCGGCGCCAGCGCCGCCTTTCTGGCCTTCGCCGGCCTGGGCGCCGCCTGCCTGCTCCTGGCCGCCCGCCAGGACAGCCAGAGCTTCGCCCTGCTCGGCGTCCTGGGCGGCTTCCTGGCGCCCATGCTGGTGCCCGGCCAGGGCGAGCACCGCATCCTGTTCGCCTACCTGATCCTGCTCGACGCCGTCATCCTCTACCTCAGCCTGCACCGGGCCTGGCGCCTGCTCATCGTCACCAGCCTGCTGGCCAGCGTCGGCATCGGCCTGGTCTGGGCCGACCTCAACTATGTCGAGGCCATGCGCCTCGACGTGGAAGTGTTCGTCCTGGTCCTGTTCGCCCTCTACAGCGCAACCCCGTGGCTGGCCGCCCGGCGCGGACCGCCGCCGCAATGGGGCTGGCAGTCCGGCCTGCTGCTGTTCGGTCCGGCCACCGCCGCGGCGGCGGCGCAATCCGCGCTCTACTACGGCGATCTCGACTTCCTGGCCCTGAGCAGCCTGGGCGCCGGGCTCTGGTACGGCCTGCTGTACCGGCTCGGCCGCGGCACCGGCGACGCCCTGATCCGCCAGGCCCAGGCCGGGCTCGCCCTGACCTTCCTGTCCCTGGCGCCCTGGCTGGCCTTCAGCCAGAACGTCGCCGGGGTGTTCTGGGCCCTGGAGGGCGGCGGCGTGGTCTGGTACGCGATGCGCTCCGGACGCGGCCTGCCCCTGCTTGCCGGCGCCCTGTTGCAGGGCCTGTCCGGCCTGCTCCTGTTCGACCTCTGGCTGCGCGGCCCGGACGGCATGCCGTTCCGCGACAGTCTGTTCGCGGCCAGCCTGCTCCTGGTCGCCGCCGGCGCCCTGAGCGCCTACGCCACCCGCGCCAACCCGTTCCGGCACCGCGCCTTCCTGGTCTGGTCGCTGGCCTGGTGGTTCGGCGTCTTCCACGAGGAACTGGGCCGCACCTTCGACCCGGCCCAGACCGGGGTGCTCATGCTGGCCCTGGCGACGGCGACCTCGGCCGCCCTGGAATGGCTGGGCCGGCGCTTCGCCCTGGCCGACGTGCGCATCGCCTCCCTGCTGCTGCTGCCGGCGCTTGCCCTGGCCCTGGCGGTCAACCACCTGGATAGCGGCCATCCGCTCGCCAATGGCCTCTGGCTGGTCGCGGCCGCGACGCTGGCGCTGCATTACCTGCACCTGCACCGACAGGAAGCCGACGGCCTGGCCTGGTTCACCGCCGAGCGCCACGTCGTCGGCCTCTGGCTGGCCGTGCCGGCCGTGGCCTGGGAGGCGGCCTGGCAGGCCGGCCAATATCCAGCGCTCGGCTACTCGATCCCGGAGGCCCTGCGCGCCCTGGTCCTGGGTGCCGCCGTCATCTTCGTCAGTCGCGCCGGCCCGGCCTGGCCGTTCGGGCCGCACCGCCGGGAATACCTGGAATACGGCCTGGCGATCCCGGTCCTGCTGGCCTGGCTGTGGCTGTTCTCGACCCCGATCGGCCTGACCGGGGCCTGGGCATTGCCCTACGTGCCGCTGCTCAACCCGCTCGAGGCCGCCGCCATGCTGCTGCTCTGGGCCTTGTACCGGCACTGGCGCGCGGCCGGCGGATTCTGGCTGCGACAGGGCTATCCGGCCCTGTTCGGCCTGGCCCTGCTGTTCTGGCTCAGCCAGGTTCTGGCCCGCGTCGTCCACCACTGGGCCGGCGTGCCCTTCCTGGCCGACACGCTCTGGCATTCGGCTCTGTTGCAGGCCCTGCTGTCGCTGGGCTGGACCGCCTTCGCCCTGGTCGCGATGGTGGCGGCCTCGCACCGCCTGGTCCGGCCGGCCTGGTTCGCCGGCCTGGGCCTATTGCTGCTGGTGTGCGTCAAGCTGGTCGGGGTCGACCTCGCCAACGTCAGCGGCATGCTGCGGGTGTTGTCGCTGCTCGGCGTCGGCCTGCTGGTCCTGGGCGCCGGCTACCTGGCGCCGGTACCGCCGCGACCGGATCAGTCCGAGACCAACGGATAGGGGGGGTGGCCGCCCTGCAGGAAGACGGCGAACGGCCGTCCCTGGCCGCGCCAGTAGTTCGCCACGTCGGCCAGGATGTCGAGCAGGACCGGCCAGGAATCCGGCGCCAAAGCGGCCGGCAGGTCGGCCTGCCCGATCACCAGGGTGACGCCGCCGTCGCGCCAGGACAGGTCGGCCAGGCAGTCCTGCAAGGCGTCCCAGTTGTGGCCGAACCAGTCGGGCAGGGCCAGGGCCTCGGCCACGGCGGCGAGCATGGCCGGCTTGCCGGTCAGCCGGCTGCCGGCCAGGACCACGGCATTCGGCACGTTCAGGCCGGCGGCCAGGCGGTAGATGCCGTTGCGCTGCGGGTGGCCGACGATATCGGCCAGGCTGAGATGGCTCATTCCTGTATCCGCCAGAAGGTCCGGTAATGGTCCTGGGTGTAGTAGTACTCGCCCCCCTGTCCCGAGATGATGCGGCGCGGGCCGCGGTCCTGGCGCCCCGGCGTCGGCACGGTGTACTCGCGGTAGTAGAGGCGCGGCTTCAGCGGCAGGCGGTTTTCCCGGTTCTGGAACTCGATGCCGTCGCGGCTGTACGGATAGGGGCCGCCGCGCTTGATCAGGGCCAGGGTCTGGCGCGCCTCGACCGGCAGGCCGGCGACGTGGGCAATCTGGACGTCCTGGCCCCTGGGCTGGGCCCAGAAGGCCTGGGCGCCGGTCCAGGCCAGCAGGCCCATTAACAGGAGGAAGAATGTCGTCATGCCCGCGAAGGCGGGCATCCAGTGCTTTTTCGGCTGGGTTCCCGCCGCAGCCTGCCCTCGAATGGGGTAATCGGGGGCGGGAACGACGTCAAAACCCATCAGTCGTTGGCGTGCGCGACGATGACCGCCTTGACCTGCTCGATGTTGGCGTCGAGCACTTCATAGCGCTGCGGCCGGGACTCGATGTCGTCCAGCCCGGCCGGACGCTCCGGCTTGCGGCCCAGGGCCTCGACGATGGAGTCCTCGAACTTGGCCGGCAGGGCGGTCTCCAGGCAGACCATGGCGATGCCCGGCTCGCGGTGCGCCATGCCGACCTTGAGGCCGTCGGCGGTATGCGGGTCGATGACGGTGCCGAAGCGTTCCTCCGCCATGCGGATGGTGGCCATGCGGTCGGCATGGCTGCTCTTGCCGGATTCGAAGCCATAGTCGGCGACCCGGTCGAACAGGCCGTGCTGCTTGAGGTCGAAGGCGCCACCCTGGTCCACCGCGCGCCACAGCTCGCGCACCTTGTCACCGTCGCCGCCGGTGAGGTCGAAGATGAAGCGCTCGAAGTTGGAGGCCTTGGAGATGTCCATGGACGGGCTCGAGGTGTGTGCGGTCTCGGCCGAGGTGCGCGGCCGGTAGACGCCGGTGCGGAAGAACTCGTCGAGGACGTCGTTCTCGTTGGTGGCGACCACCAGCTTGGCGATGGGCAGGCCCATCTGGCGGGCGATGTGGCCGGCGCAGACGTCGCCGAAGTTGCCCGAGGGCACCGAGAAGGAGACCTTCTCGGAATTGTCCGCGGTGACCGCGAAATAGGCCTTGAAGTAGTAGATGCACTGGGCCGCCACGCGCGCCCAGTTGATCGAGTTGACCGCACCGATGCGATAGTGGGCCTTGAATTCGAGGTCGTTGGAGACCGCCTTGACGATGTCCTGGCAGTCGTCGAACACCCCGCGCACCACCAGGTTGTGGATGTTGGCATCCTGCAGGCTGTACATCTGGGCCTGCTGGAAGGGGGTCATGCCCTCCACGGGCGAGAGCATGAACACGCGGACGTTGTGCTTGCCGCGCATGGCGTACTCGGCCGCCGAACCGGTGTCGCCCGAGGTGGCGCCGAGGATGTTGATGTCCATCCCGGCCTTGTCGAGGGCGTACTCGAACAGGTTGCCGAGCAACTGCATGGCCATGTCCTTGAAGGCCAGGGTCGGTCCGTTGGACAGTTCCAAGGTGTAGAGGCCGTCCTCCAGCTTGCGCACCGGGGTGATCTGGCTGAAGTCGGAATCGGCGCGGCCGTGGCTGTAGGTCTCGGTCGTGTAGGTCTTGTCGACCAGCATCTTGAGGTCGGCGACCGGGATGTCGTCGGCCAGGCGAGAGAGCACGGTCAGGGCCAGCTCGCGATAGTCCATGCCGCGCATCACCGCGAGGTCGTCGGCGGAGAAAGACGGGTAGGCCTCCGGCATGTACAGGCCGCCGTCCGGAGCCAGGCCGCCGAGCAGGATTTGGGTGAAGGTTTGCGCGGGGGACAGGCCGCGGGTGCTGATGTAGTTCATGGTGCTTCCTTTGTCTCAGCCCCCTCACCCCAACCCCTCCCCCACGAGGGGGGAGGGGCCTTGCTCCCCTCTCCCTTTGCGGGAGAGGGGCCGGGGGGTGACGGGTGTTACGGCCCTCAGCCGTTCAACTCTTCCATCCGGATCCGCGTCACCTTGCCGCTGATGGAGTCCAGGGACTCGATCCTGGCGATGGCGGCGTCGACGTCCTTCTCCTTGGCGACATGGGTCAGGATCACCACGTCGGTCTGGGACTGGCCCTCGGCCGGCTCCTTCTGCAGCATGGCGTCGATGGAGATGGCCCGGTCGGCCAGGATGCGGGTGATGTCGGCCAGCACGCCCGGCTTGTCGGCGGCGGTCAGGCGCAGGTAGTAGGCGGTCTCCACCTCGGCCATGGGCAGGATGGCCAGGTCGGACATCTGGTCGGGCTGGAAGGCCAGGTGCGGCACTCGGTTGAGCGGGTCGGCGGTGTGCAGGCGGGTGACGTCGACCAGGTCGGCGATCACCGCGCTGGCGGTCGGCTCGGCGCCGGCGCCCTTGCCGTAGTAGAGGGTGGCGCCGACGGCGTCACCCCAGACCAGGACCGCGTTCATGGCGCCTTCGACGTTGGCGATCAGGCGCTTGCTCGGGATCAGGGTCGGGTGCACGCGCAGCTCGACGCCGTTGGCGCGGCGCTTGGCGATGCCCAGCAGCTTGATGCGGTAGCCCAGTTCCTCGGCGTACTTGATGTCGGCGGCGTCGAGCTTGGAGATGCCCTCGATGTGGGCCTTGTCGAACTGCATCGGGATGCCGAAGGCGATCGCCGACATGATGGTGGCCTTGTGGGCGGCGTCGACGCCCTCGATGTCGAAGGTCGGGTCGGCCTCGGCGTAGCCCAGGCGCTGGGCCTCGGCCAGGACGTCGGCGAAGGCCAGGCCCTTGTCGCGCATCTCGGACAGGATGAAGTTGGTGGTGCCGTTGATGATGCCGGCCAACCACTGGATGCGGTTGGCCGACAGGCCCTCGCGCAGGGCCTTGATGATCGGGATGCCGCCGGCCACGGCGGCCTCGAAGGCGACCATGACGCCCTTCTTCTGGGCGGCGGCGAAGATCTCGTTGCCATGCACCGCGAGCAAGGCCTTGTTGGCGGTGACCACGTGCTTGCCGTTCTCGATCGCCTTCAGGACCAGGTCCTTGGCCACGGTGTAGCCGCCGATCAGCTCGACGACGATGTCGACTTCGGGGTCGGCGACCACGGCATAGGCGTCGTCGGTGACCTTGGCGTTGCCGCCGGTGACGCTGCGGGCGAGTTCCAGATTGCGGTCGGCGACGTGGCTGATGCGGATGGGACGACCGGCACGCCGGGTGATTTCCTCCTCGTTGCGCTTGAGGACGGTCCAGGTACCGCCGCCGACGGTGCCGATGCCGAGCAGGCCTACGTTGATGGGTTTCATATCGATTTTTCGTTCAGTTCAATCAGGTCGAGCGGCGCTTGCGATAATTGTGCAGGAAGCGTTCCATGCGCTGGAAGGATTCGCGCAGCACCTCTTCGTGGGGCAGGAAGACGGCCCGGAAGTGATCCGGGTTGGGCCAGTTGAAACCGGTGCCCTGGACCACCAGGACCTTCTCCTCTTCCAGCATTTCGAGGATGAATTGCTGGTCGTTCTGGATCGGGTAGACCTGGGGATCGAGGCGCGGGAACAGGTACAGGGTCGCCTTGGGCTTGACGCAGGACACCCCCGGGATGGCGTTGAGCATCTCCCAGGCGATGTCGCGCTGGCGGGTCAGGCGGCCGTCCGGGGCGACCAGCTCGTTGATGCTCTGGTAACCGCCCAATGCGGTCTGGATGGCATGCTGGGCCGGCACGTTCGAGCACAGGCGCATCGAGGCCAGCATGGTCAGGCCCTCGATGAAATCGCCGGCATGGCGCTTCTCGCCCGACAGCACCACCCAGCCGGCCCGGTAGCCGCAGGAACGGTAGTTCTTGGACAGGCCGTTGTAGGTCAGGATCAGGAGGTCGTCGGCCAGCGAGGCGAGCGCGGTGTGCTTGCCGCCGTCGTAGAGCATCTTGTCGTAGATCTCGTCGGCGCAGATCACCAACTGGTGCTGGCGGGCGATCTCGATCAAGCCCTTGAGCAGGTCGTCCGGGTAGAGGGCGCCGGTCGGGTTGTTCGGGTTGATGATGACGATGGCCTTGGTGTGCGGCGTGATCTTGGCCCGGATGTCGTCCAGGTCGGGCAGCCAGCCGGCGCCTTCGTCGCACAGGTAGTGGCGCGGCGTGCCGCCGGCCAGGGTGACCCCGGCGGTCCAGAGCGGGTAGTCCGGTGCCGGCAGGAGCACTTCGTCGCCGGTATCGAGCAGGGCCTGCATGGTCATCACGATCAGCTCGGAGACGCCGTTGCCGATGTAGATGTCCTCGATCTGCACACCCTTGACGCCCAGGCGCTGGGTCTCGTGCATGATTGCCTTGCGGGCCGAGAACAGGCCCTTGGAGTCGCAGTAGCCAGCCGCGTCGGGCAGGTTGCGGATGACGTCCTGGACGATCTCCTCCGGGGCGTCGAAGCCGAACGGGGCCAGGTTGCCGATATTCAGCTTGAGGATGCGGTGGCCCTCCTCCTCCAGCTGCTTGGCGCGAGCCATGACCGGGCCGCGGATGTCGTAGCAGACATTGGCGAGCTTGGCGGACTTTTTCAGGGGGCGCAGGTGGTGCATCTTGGGGGTCGGGTTGGCAGTCACGCGCGACCGTCCTTTCGGGACGATCGGGGGGCGGAACGCGGAGATTTGTCCATTCGGGGGCGGAGGCCGTTCTATAAAGCGTGTAATCTTACCCGACGGCCCACCATCCCGAAACACCATGAAGCTGCAACTGTCCCATCCCGCCGGCATCAACCTGATCACCGCCTACGGCGACGGTTTCGTCGAGATCAACCGCGAACGCCGCTCGACCAGCCTGATCCTGCTCCCCGACCACCTGGCCGACTGGCCGGTCGCCCGCTTCGACGACCTCGCCGCCGGCAGCCTGGCCGGACTGGTCGAACTGCGTCCGAGCCTGGTCCTGCTCGGCACCGGCCGCCGGCACCGCTTCCCGCGTCCGGACCTGTACCGCGACCTGGTCGCCGCCGGCATCGGCCTGGAGCACATGGACACCGGCGCCGCCTGCCGGACCTACAACATCCTGGCCGGGGAAGGCCGCGCCGTGGCCGCGGCGCTGATCGTCGAGGACTGAACCCATGCCGCGGGGCCGGCCGACACCGGCCCCGGTCAAGCTCAGGCGGTGGTGGAAAAACCACCCAGGCTGGCCTGAAAGGCTTCCGGACCGTAGGCGCGCATCAGTTCCATGACCATGCGCAGCAAGTTGACGTCGTTGGCGGTCTGGCTGCCGGACGTCGCGGTGCCGGACGTGCTTGTGTCGGCCGTGCTTGTGTCGGCCGTGCCCGTGGCGCTGGACTTGCTGGCCTGGTCGAACGCCATCGCCTCGGCGAAGCTGACCTTGCCGTTGCCGTCGCTGTCGGCGGATTCGAAGTTGTCGACGATCTCGGAGATCAACCCGGAACGCTCGCTGTCCGTACTGCCGATTTCGTCGAGCTGGCTTTGCAGTTCGTCCAGGGTGAAGCCCTCGTCGGCGGCGCCGCCTGCCGGCGGCGGTGGCGGCAGGCCGCCCATCCCCCCCATCCGGCCCATGCGCATGCCGTTGTACTGGCTGTTCAGTTCGTCGGCGAGTTTCTGCAGGCTGCTGGTCAACTCGTCCTGGGTCACCTTGCCGTCGCTGTCGCCGTCCAACTGGCCGAACACCTCGTCGATGCTGAGGGTGTCCTCGGTATCCGAAAGACTGCTTACCCCGGAGAGGGCGGACTCCAGGTCGAGCTTGTCGAAATAGCCCTGGTTCTTGCTGTCCAGTTTGGAGAACAACGTGCTCGCCAACTGCGAGGTATAACTGCTGCTGATGCCACTGATCATTATCGGCTCCTTGGCTGACATGAACGATTCGGCCTCCCTGCCGGGAAGCCGCCCTGTCCGGCCGCACGCCGCGCTGCCCGCGAAGGCGTGCCGGACATCCCTCCATGTGCAAGATATCGGCCAGTAAGCCGTTCAATTGGCAGCGTTTTTTGTTAAGCCAGGTAAAAAATTGTTAAGCCGGTTCGGCAAATGCTCTCGAATCCCCCGGCCTGCCCGGCCATGCGGCCTATCCGCCCGGACGACCGGCAATTACGGCAGCCGAGATGACAGAAAAACGTCTGACTTAACAATGGCTTGCGACAAACCGGCAAGTATTGCCGCACCCCTTACCCGACCGCCTGGTAGCGGAGCGTGCTGTCGCCGCAAAAATCGCCGGCGCCGACATGGGTCAACCGGCTCTTGAGATCGAGCCAGATTTCGCCCCCCAGGTCGCGCCAGCGCCGGCAAAAGGCATAGTCCTCGCTCAGGTACTCCCCGGTTTCCGGGTCGATCATCGGCTCGAACAAGGCGTAGCGGTTGTCCGCCCCGGGCGCGTTCCGGTCCTGGGCGTGGATCGTGCGAAACTTCAGTTCCGGGTGCGCCTGGGCCAGCCGCTCGACGACCCGGCGCTTGACCAGCAGGAAGCCGGTGCCGGCATAGCGGGCGGTGGCGAAGTCGTCCTCGATGCGCAGGTCGCCGCCCTGGCACAGGGTACCGACGAAATTCAGGCCCGCCGTGCTGGCCGACTCGCCCCGCGCCTGGCGCTCGGCCAAGCGATCCCAGTCGATTTCCTTGATCGGATACATGGCCGCCGTGAAGTCCTTGTCCTGGCGGAACAGACGGGCGAACTGCTCGGGATCGAAGCCGATGTCGCTGTCGATGAACATCAGGTGGCTGGCGTCCTGGTTGTCGAGGAACTTGGCGACCAGGGTCGCGCGCGCCCGGGTGATCAGGGCATCGTTGCCGAGCAGCATGAGCTGCAGCTCGATCTGGTCGCCAGCCGCGACCATCAGGCGCATCACCGAGAGCATGTAGACCTGGGTCAGCAGGCCGCCGAAACAGGGTGTGGCGATCACGACGACAGGTTTGGGCATCGCGCTGCCCCTCTTTTTCCAGGCACCCGGAGCGGGTGCGACCGCAGGATTTTTCGGCACCCGCCTGTTAATCGCCGTTAAGGAAAGGCAAATATTTGTTAAGCACGCGCCGCCTTCGGGCGGGGGGCGCAACCTGTTAAATCTTGTAAATACGCCTGCTCGGCGGCGCTTGCCACCGGCAAGTCTGGCTATCATCCTGGCCGGTGTTAGCAAGGAGGCGTATTCCCGATGGCCAAAGTGTTGCTGGTCGACGACGATACCGAACTGGTCGGCATGTTGGCCGACTATCTGACCGGCGAGGGGTTTGAGGTGGCCATGGCCCACAACGGCGAGGACGGCCTGGCCCTGGCCCTGGGTGGCGCTTACGCGATCGCCGTCCTGGACGTCATGATGCCGCGCCTGAACGGCATCGAGGTGCTCACCGAGCTACGCAAGCACAGCGCCCTGCCGGTGCTCATGCTCACGGCACGCGGCGACGACACCGACCGCATCGTCGGCCTGGAACTGGGCGCCGACGACTATGTCGCCAAGCCGTGCACCGCCCGCGAGCTGACCGCGCGCATCCGCGCCATCCTGCGCCGGTCCGGCGGGCGCGACCCGTCGGGAACCCAGCCGATCGTCGCGGGCCGGCTTACCCTGTTGCCCGAACAACGCCTGGCGCGCTGGGACGAGCATCCGATCGAGCTGACCAGCACCGAATTCAACCTGCTCGAAGTCCTGGCCCGCAACGCCGGCCGCACGGTCAGCAAGACCGAGTTGTCGGAGCAGGGCCTGGGCCGCCCCCTGGCCAAGTTCGACCGCAGCATCGAAGTGCACCTGAGCCGCATCCGCGACAAGCTCGGCCTCCTGGCCGACGGCCGTTCCTGCATCCAGACCGTATTCAGGCAGGGCTACCAGTTCATTTGGGACTGACATGGGCCGCCTGTTCCGGAAATTCTTCCTTACCCTGTTCCTGGCCCAGCTGGTCACCCTGGCGGTAGTCAGCTCCCTGTTCTGGTTCCTGGCGCCCATGCACGGTCCGGGCCGGCCGCCGCCGCCCGGCATGGCCCAGCGCGGCGGCCCCCACCCGCCGCCACCCCGGCCGGGCGGGTTCCCCGTCCTCCCGGCCGGGGTCGGTCTGCTGGCCAGCGTTGCCTTCGCCTTCCTGCTCGCCCGCCATCTGGCGAAACCGATCGTCGGGTTGCGTACGGCCTTCCGCGAGGTCGCCCGGGGCAATTTCGAAGTCAGCCTGGCGCACGACCTGGCCGGCCGCGACGACGAACTGGCCGACCTGGGGCGCGATTTCGACCGCACCGCGCAACAGCTCAAGGGCCTGATCGGCAGCCAGCGCCGCCTGCTCCACGACGTTTCCCACGAGGTCCGCTCGCCCCTGGCCCGCATGCAGTTGGCCATCGACCTGGCCCGCCAGCAGCCGGACAAGACGGGCGCCGCGATCGAGCGGATCGAACTGGAATCGGCCCGGATCGACCGCCTGATGGAGGAACTGCTCACCCTCTCCCGCCTGGAGGCGCGCGCCTATGGCGAGTTGACCGATACCGTCGACCTGATCGAAATTCTGACGGAAATCGTCGCCGATGCCCGTTTCGAGGCTGCCGCGCGCGGTTGCACGGTCGAGTTGGCCATGTCCGGACAGGCCCAGACCAGGGGACGCGCGGAATTGCTGCAACGGGCGATCGAAAACGTCGTCCGCAATGCGGTCCGCCACACCTTCGAGGGCACCCGGATCGACATCGCCCTGCACCGGCGGGACGACGACATCGTCCTCGACATCGCCGACGACGGCCCCGGCGTGCCGGAAGCGGCCCTGGCGGCGATGTTCGAACCCTTCGTGCGTTTCCGCGAGGAGCGTGGCAACGACGGTTACGGCCTCGGCCTCGCCATCACGCGCGAGGTCGTCGAGGCGCACGGCGGCCGAATCCGGGCGCTGAACCGGGAGACCGGTGGACTGCAGGTGGAAATCGAGCTGCCCGCAGCCGGGACAGCCGTGTGACGCCCAGGGAGACGCTGATCGATTCTGGTTTCGTCGTTCCCGCACAGGCGGGAACCCAGTCAAATCGATGGGCTGGATGCCCGCCTGCGCGGGCATGACGAAAAATAAGCGTTTCCCTAGTCGAGGCCGCCTTCGCGCAGCTTGTCCTCGTCCTTGATCAGGATGCGGTTGTCCTTGACCTCGATGTAGCCGAGGCCGGACAGCTTGTGCAGGAGCCGGGACAGGGTCTCGGGCTTGACTCCGATGCGCGAGGCGATGACCTGCTTGGGCGCCTCCAGTTCGACCATGGTCTGGCCGCTGGCGTCCGGCTCGGAGTGGTCGAGCAGGTATTGCAGCAGGCGGTCGGTGCCCTTCATCAGGGTCAGGCTGTCGATCTCGTTGACCAGCTTGTGCATGCGCGCGCTCATGCCGGCCAGGAGCCGGAAACAGCGGCTGGCGTCCTGGGCCAGCCAGGCCTTGAAGCTGGTGCCGTCGATGGCGACCAATCGGCTGGCGACCTGGGCCGCCGCGTTGACCGGGAAGCGGCCGCCCATGAACAGGGCCGCCTCGGCGAAGAAACGGCCCGGACCGATCAGTTCGAGCACCTTCTCGTCGCCCTGGGGAGAACTGCGGAACAGCCGGACCAGGCCCTCGCCGACCCAGTAGAAGGCCTTGACCGGGTCGCCCTGGCTGAACAACAACTGGCCGGCCGGGATCTCGACGCTGCTGGCATGGCTCATGATCTCCAGGAACTGGCCGTCCTCCATGTCGGAGAAGATGTAGCCGCGGCGCAAGGCGAGGAAATCACGTTCGGACAGGTTGCTGCTCATACCGGCATGACCTCGGAAAAACGATGGATGGCGATGAATTCGCCGGTGTCCTTGGCCGGCAACCGGGTATCGGGCTGGCGGATGGCCAACAGGTGGCGGATACCGAAAGCGGCGGCGGAACGCAGCACCGGCAGGCTGTCGTCGGCCAGCAGGGTGCGTTCCGGGTCGAACGGCTCGACCTGGCGCAGGGCGGCCCAGAAGGCCGGGCTTTCCTTGGCGATGCCGAAGCTGTGCGAGGAATGGATGGCGTCGAAATAGCCTTCCAGGCCGGTGCGCCGCATCTTCAGGCCCAGGCTCATATGGTGGGCGTTGGTGACCAGGACGACGCGCCTGCCGGCCTTGCGCGCGGCAACCAGGAATTCCGGCACGTCGGGATGGACCTGGATCAGGTGGGACAGTTCTTCCTTGAGCTGGGCGATGTCGAGGTTGAGGGCCTCGGTCCAGTAGTCGACGCAATACCAGTCCAGGGTGCCGGCCTTGGCGTTGTAGCGCCGGAAGCATTCGTCGTGCGCCTCGGCCAGGCCGAGTCCGTGCCGCTCGGCGTATTTCTCGGGTACGTAGACCTGCCAGAAGTGATTGTCGAAATGGAGATCGAGCAGGGTGCCATCCATGTCCAGCAGGACGGTGTCGATGCCCCGCCAATCCAGGATCAAAGCAGTCCGTCCTTGGCGATGCCCTTGCGGCGCAGGATACGGCGGAGGATTTGCAGACCCTCGAGCTGGATCTGGCGCACCCGCTCGCGGGTAACGCCGAGGTGCTCGGCCAGTTCCTCCAGGGTGGCGACGTCGCTGTCGTTGAGGCCGAAACGGCGCTCGATCACCCAACGGTGCTTGTCGGACAGCTCGCCCAGCCATTCCTGGACGTACTGCTCGATCTCGAAGGTCTGCAACATGTCCTCCGGCATCTCGGAATGCTCGTCGGCGATGGCCTCGCCGATGGACAGCGAAGGATCGATGTCCAGGGGGGCATCGAGCGAGGCCATGCGGTCGTTCAATTGCAGGACCTTGCGCACGTCCTCGACCGAGCGGCCGGTCAGGGCGGCGACGTCCTCGGGGCCGGCGTCGGGCATGCCGTGGGTCTCCAGGTGGCGCTGGGCGCGCAAGTAGATGTTGAGTTCCTTGATCACATGCACCGGCAGGCGGATGGTGCGCGACTGGTTCATGATCGCCCGCTCGATGTTCTGGCGGATCCACCAGGTGGCATAGGTGGAGAAGCGGAAGCCGCGCTCGGGCTCGAACTTGTCCAGGGCGTGCATGAGGCCCAGGTTGCCCTCCTCGATCAGGTCGAGCAGGGTCAGGCCGCGGTTGATGTAGTGCTTGGCGATGTTCACGACCAGGCGCAGGTTGTGCTCGATCATGCTCTGGCGGGCGGCGAAATCGCCCTGGCGCACGCGCAACGCCAAGTCGCGTTCCTGGTCGGGCGTCAGGAGCGATTCCCGACCGATCTCGTTCAGGTAGAGCTGGGTGACATCGTGGGTTTCGTCGGAAGGGAAATCCAGTTCCGGCGCCACCGCCAAGCTCAACTCCGGCTCCTCGCACTGGCCAAGTTGCGGCTCCAGTTCCTCGGAGTCGACGAATTCGTCTTCCTGTTCCTGCATCCTCGCCATCCTTATCTCATCCCGGCAGATAATCCATGGGATCGACCGGCTTGCCGTATTCGCGTATCTCGAAGTGCAGCTTGACCCGATCCGCATCACTATCCCCCATAACGGCAATTTGCTGCCCCAACTTTACCCCTTGCCCTTCGGAAACCAGCACGCGGTCGTTGTGCGCATATGCCGACAAGATAGCTTGACTGTGTTTGATGATGATCAGGTTTCCGTAGCCGCGCAACCCTGCCCCGACATAGGCTATTTTGCCGGCGGCCGCCGCCACTACGGGCGTGCCGCGCGTGCCGGCGATGTCGATGCCGTTGCCGGCCGAACTGCCGTCGAAATGCACGATCACCTCGCCCTTGGCCGGCCAGGCCCACTGCCCGGGCGCCTCGTCCGGCGGTTCCGGCACGGCGGCCCGGGCGGGTGCCGGCGTTCCCGGCCGGGCCGCCGGCGGCTTCAGGCGCAGCAGGGTACCCGCCTGGACCGCGCCGGCATCGGCAAGGCCGTTCCATTCCGCCAACTGCCGGTGTTCCAGGCCATGGTCGAGGGCGATGCGGTACAGATTGTCGCCCGGCCGGACCAGGTACCAGTCCGGTTGGACCGGCGGTTTGGCCGGCTGGCGAATCTGCCGGGCCTCGCGCACCGGCGCCGCCGGCTGGCTGAAGGAACAGCCGGCCAACACCAGGGCCAGCAGGGACAGGACGGCCCGACCCAGCATCAAGCCACGCCGGGCAGGAGGGGAACGAACTTGACCGCTTCGACCTGTCGTTCCGAGTACCCCTTCTCGCGCGCCTCGATCACCACCAGCGTCTGCACGTCGCCACGGCCGACCGGGGCCACCAGGCGGCCGCCCGGCTTCAGCTGCGCTTTCAGTTCGTCCGGCACGTAGGGCATCGCCGCGGCGACGACGATGGCGTCGTAGGGCGCCCCGGCCGGATAGCCCAGGCTGCCGTCGGCGTTCTTGATCAGGACGTTGTTGATGCGCAGTTCGCGCAGGGTATGGCGGGCGCGGCCGACCAGCTTGGCGATGCGCTCCACGCTGACCACCTTTTTCGCCAGGCGTGCCAGCACGGCGGCCTGGTAGCCGCAACCGCCGCCGATCTCGAGGACGATCTCCATCGGCTTGCCCTGGCAGGCCAGTTCGCAGGACTGGGCCACGGTGACCGGGCTGGAGATGGTCTGGCCCTCGCCGATGGGCAGCGGGGTATCCTCGTAGGCACGGTGTTGCAGGCCCTCTTCCAGGAACAGGTGGCGCGGCACGTTGGCCATGGCGTCGAGCACCAGCGGACTCTTGACGCCCTGCTCGCGCAGGCGGTCGACCATGCGCGCGCGGGTGCGCTGCGAGGTCATGCCGATACCGGCCAGGTTGTTCATCAAACCAGCCAATCGGCCACCTTGGTCATCTGCGGGTAATGGGTCAGGTCGAGCTGCAACGGCGTGACCGACACCCGGTTGCGGGTCACCGCGTTGAAGTCGGTGCCGGGGCCGGCATCCTGGGCGGCGCCGGCGGCGCCCACCCAGTACATGGTCTGGTTGCGCGGATTGATCGTCTTCACGGTGTCCTGGGCCTTGTGCCGGCGGCCCAGGCGGGTGACCTCGATGCCGTCCAGCCGGTCGTAGGCGACGTCCGGGACGTTGACGTTGAACAGGGCCGGCTCGGTGAATGGCTTGGCCGCGAATCGGGCCACCAACTCCACCGCCACCCTTGCGGCGGTATCGAAATGGTCGCCACCGCCGTGTACCAGGGAGATGGCCACGGATGGGATGCCGAGCAGGAAACCTTCGGTGGCGGCGGCCACGGTACCGGAATAGACCGTGTCGTCGCCCATGTTGGCGCCGTGGTTGATGCCCGAGATGACCATCTCCGGCAGCTCCGGCAGCAGCCCGGTGACCGCCAGATGGACGCAATCGGTCGGGGTGCCGTTGACGTAGTGGAAGCCGGATGGGGTCTGCCGGACCATCAGGGGCCGGTCCAGGGTGAGCGAGTTGCTGGCGCCGCTGCGGTCGCGCTCGGGCGCCACCACGGTGACCCGGTGGCCATGCTCGGCGAGCGCCGCCGCCAGGGCCGCCAGGCCGGGCGCGAAGTAACCGTCGTCGTTGCTGAGCAGGATGCGCATGAAGGCCACGGATTCAGGACAAGTGGGGCGGAATTCTACTACCGTTTGCCGCCGCCCGACGCGCGCATCAGCACCCGGTCCATGGCGCGCACCGACAGGAAGCGCCTGAGCCACCAGAACAGCACGGCCGGCACGGTGACCGGATAGCGCGGCCGCGGCCGCGGGCTCTCCAGGGCATGCACCACTTTTTCCAGCACCGCCTCGGGACCGAGGGTGAAGGGTGCCGCGGGGCCGGGCTGGTCGAGGCGTGCCAGCTGGGCCTCGTACTGGTCGCGATGAACGCTGTCGCGCCAGGCGATGTGGCGCTCGAAATGAGACCGGCAATTGGCCCGGAAACGCGAGGTGATCGGCCCCGGCTCGACCAGGCTGACAGTAATCCCCGTGCCGGCGAGTTCCTGGCGCAGGGTGTCGGTAATCCCCTCGACGGCGAACTTGACCGCGTTGTAGGCGCCACGGTACTGGAACGCGGCATAGCCGAGCACCGAGCTGTTCATGACGATGCGGCCATGGCCTTGGCGGCGCATGACCGGCACGGCCAGGTTGGTCAACTCGACCCAGCCAAACAGGTTGGTCTCGAACTGCTCGCGCAGGGCCGCGCGAGTGAGATCCTCCACCGCGCCGACCTGGCCGAAGCCGCCGTTGTTGAACAGGGCGTCGAGACGGCCGCCGGTGCGCGCCATGACCTCGGCGAAGGCGGCCCGGATGGATTCGGAATCGTCCAGATCGAGGCGCAGGCTTTCCAGGCCCTCGCCGGCCAGGCGCTCGACGTCCTCGGTCCTGCGCGCCGTGGCGAAGACCCGCCAGCCGCGTGCCTTGAGGCCGTGGGCGGCATGGTGGCCGATGCCGGAGGAACAGCCGGTGATCAGTATCGTCTTCATGCCGGCTAGGCTAGCCGATTCGACTTGACGGGGACAATCCTCGGGCGCACTAATTCAGCCGGACAATACGGAGGTGACATGGCCCTGACCCCCAAGATCGAAGAACTGATGGCGCGCATCCGCGAGCTGCAGGAGGAGTTGGAGGTCGACCTCGAACGCAAGCAGGCGGAGTTCCGCTACCACCTGGAAGACCGCCGCGCCCGCTTCGAGCAGGACATCCTGGAACTGCACAAGCGCCTGCGCAAGGGCAGCTTGCGCTACCTGGTCGAGGCGCCGCCGCTGTTCATCCTGACCGCGCCGGTGATCTACGGCGCCGCCCTGCCCCTGGCGCTGCTCGACCTCGCCGTGACCGTCTACCAGGCCATCTGCTTCCCGATCTACAAGATTGCCAAGGTGCGACGCGCCGACCACTTCGTCTACGATCGCCACCTGCTGCCCTACCTGAACTGGATCGAGCGGATGAACTGCCTGTACTGCTCCTACGGCAACGGCCTGATGTCCTACGGCCGCGAGATCATCGCCCGCACCGAACTGTACTGGTGCCCGATCAAGCATGCCCGCCGGCTTTCGGACGCCCATGCCCGCTACCCCGATTTCTTCGACTACGGCGATGTCGAACGCTACCGGGCCGAACTGGGGCGGCTACGCAAGGAGATGGCGCCGGGTTCAGACCCTGAAGCCGGCCGCTAGTGCGCGGATATCGTTCGACATCCGCTCCAGGGAGCCGGCCGCCTCGGCCGATTGCCGGGTAGCGGAACGGCTGGCCTCGGCAGCCCCGGCGACCGACTCGACCTGGGCAGCGATCAACTGGCCGGCCGAGGCCTGCTCCGCGATCGCCAGAGACATCTCGCTGAATGCCCGTTCCACCTCGCCCGTGCTGTGGCGTATGCGGCTGATCGCCTGGCCCGCCGATCCCGCCAAGCCTGCCCCGGTATTGGCCTGGCTGACCGCCTCATCCATGGTTCCGACGGCGTTCATCGCGGACTGCTGAATGGCCTGGATCATGGCGCCGATCTCCGCCGTCGACTGGCTGGTCCGCTCGGCCAGCTTGCGCACCTCGTCGGCCACCACGGCAAAGCCGCGGCCGGCCTCGCCCGCCCGGGCCGCCTCGATGGCGGCGTTGAGGGCCAGCAGGTTGGTCTGGTCGGCCACCTCCTTGATCACCTCGACGATATTGGAGATACGGCCGGTCTGTTCGCCCAGCAGGCCGATGACTGAAGAGACCTGGAGGACCGATTGGGCGATCTTCTGCATCTCGGCCACCGCGCCATTGATCACCTCGCCGCCCTCATCGGAAAACCGGGAGGCCTCACGCACGACCGCCAGGGTTGCCTGGGAGTTATCCCGCATCTGGTCGAGACTGACGGACAACTGCTCGGTGGCGGCCGCCATGCTGGCGGCTGATTCGCTGCTGGACTCGGCACTCCCGGCAGCCTGCTGCACGGCGGCTGCCAACATCGCCGAGGTTGCATCCAGCCTCGCGACATCGGCATTCATCTCCCGCATCATGTCGCGCAGGGTAACGACCAGGTCATTGAAGGTCCGCCCGGCCACCGCGATCTCGTCGTTACCGGCAACCTCGACGCCGATGGACAAATCCTTGTTGCGCACCATGTCGCGCATGAAGTTGCTGATGCCGCTGAGCCGCGTCACCACGCTACGGGTCAGCCAGACCCCGCCGGCCAGGGTGATGGCCAGCACCACAGCGATTCCAAGCAGGATACCGAGACGGACACTGTTCGCCTGGACCAGTGAATGGTTCAACTCGGTTTTCGCCGCCTCGAGCTGGGCATCGATGAGTGGCTCGAGGGCCTGCTGCATCTGGCTGGATACGGCATCGAACTCAACCATGATCTTGTTGCCGCTCTCCGGCCCACCGGCGACATAAGCCGCTGCCATGCGCTTGCCGGTTTCATACCAGGCGACCATGCGTTCCTTCAGGGTATCGACCATGCGCACACCGGCCTCGTCCTGAGCGGAGACATAGGTGGCGCGAATTTGCGCCAGGTCGGCCATGAAAGCCTGATACGCCTTCTCGGCCTCGGCGTAGCCATCGTCCAGACCATCCTGAGCACGGGTTGCCGAAATATCCGTCAGCCACTGTTGCACCTGGACGACCTGCATCTGCATATCCTTGGCAACCAAGGCATTGGGAACGCTCTCGTCGCGCACGCTGCCCAGCATGTCCTGAAGCCGGGCGAAGAATCCGAATGACAAAAGCAGCAGAACAACCAGAGCGAAAGTCACCAGGGCGGCGATCAGTGTGACTTTCTGCCCGACACGTAGGTTTTCCAGCACCGTTCACCTCCTTGGCTGTTCATACACGGTCACCTGACCGGCGTCACGCTCCATCCAGGGCATGTTACGACAGCGTATCGGGAAAGTTGAGGCGGTAGACAGCAAAAGGCCAACTCCGGAGAGTTGGCCCGAACGCGGGATGCCGTGTCCCAGGCCTACTGGATAGCCTGGACCTCGAGTTCGACGTCGATATCGGCGACGGCGTCGAGCACCTTGCCGACTAGGCTGGTGTCTTCATCCGACCATTCCGCCTCCGGGTCGACCGACCTGGTCGCCAGGGGCGCGATGTCGAAATCGACGAACTGGTCGCCGATCTTCATCACCAGGATGCCAGACGGGTGTTCCACCAGTTCCCAGTCGTCCGGGATTTCCAGTTCGGCGCGAATCGTTACGGTCAGTTTCTTCATGGCGGGGTACCTCCTGTAAATGCTGCGGGTCAGGCCTTCCGGACGAATTCCGACTTCAGCTGCATGGCGCCGAAGCCGTCGATCTTGCAGTCTATATCGTGATCTCCCTCGACCAGGCGGATGTTCTTCACCTTGGTGCCGACCTTGACCACCAGGGACGAACCCTTGACCTTGAGATCCTTGATTACGGTGACGCTGTCGCCGTCGGCAAGTTCATTGCCGACGGCGTCGCGTACGACGCGCCGGTCGTCGGTCGCCGCAACCGCGACCTTGGGCCATTCGTGGCCGCATTCCGGACAGACGAACATCTCGCCGTCCTCGTAGGTGTATTCGGAATTGCATCTCGGACATTTCGGCATGCCGCTCATGGCCGTTTCTCCCCTGCCAAGTCAACCGGGCGCCACGCCCGGAAAGCAAAAAGGCCAACCCCTGGGGAGTTGGCCTGGATGCACTATTCGGTGGTGGGTTGTGAAGGATTCGAACCTTCGACCGACGGATTAAGAGTCAATATTTTTCCTTGTCAGTGTCCGTCATTACCCGCCAGTTCAGTTAGTTAGGCGTCAATAGTCGCCATTATACGCCTATGCGGTTGGAAGGTTGTTGGAGGTCGTCAATCGCCGGGATAACCGCGCGCCGGTCATCGGCGCGCCCCTTCGGGCTTCGGGTCACATCCCGGCTCCGCACCGCGGCCGAAGACGGCCGCTACCAGATCGGTACATCGACGGAATAGGTTCGGCAACGGGGAAAGGGCAAAATGCCTGAAACAACCAAATCGGCATCTGCCGGCTTAAAGGGAAAATCCAAAACGTACTAATATTGTAATGTGTTGTTGCGTATTACATTACAAACAACTAGTTACAACACATTACACGAAACTTTCGCGTGCGAAACCAGCGTGGCCGAAATGAAGAACCCGTCTATCACACCACCAGAGACTTTCGCACGCGAAAACGTGTATTGCCAGGGCCTGCGGTCACTTTCGAATGCGAAAGTCGGCCCAAAATACCGGTGGTGCGATAGACGGGTTTACCTTGTTCTCAGGGTGCAAGGGACACCAGAAACCCATGCCAAGTGACGACAATGTTGTAGGCCACGACGACAAGGACAGTCGCCAAGAACAATAATCTGATCACCATTACAACCTCCGCAATTCCAACAGAAGTACAAGTTCAGTCGAGCGCTCGTTGCTCGATTTGCCCAGGTCGAAAGGCAACCAAGAAAGTCCTGTCTTACCGCTTTCCGCCTTGCTCTGATTGAGCCCGCCGATGACGATCACCTCGCCATCTTCCACGGCCAGACTCGTGCGTATTTCGCGCTTGTTCAAAGTCGGCGTTGCACTCAATCCGGTTTCGGTCTGCACGAAGTCTGAAACCGTCTGACTCAAGTCCAGGTCAGTAGAGCCCTCGTGAACATGCGGCAACACATCGATGATGACACCCGATTGCCGATACTCCACGGACTGCTGCGACTGGCCATTGCCCGACGTGACGATAGCCCCAAGGACCGGCACATCCTGGCCAACCTGGAGCGTAGCCGTGGCCCCTGAACGGACACGCGTAAAGGAACTCGTCACGATCTTGAACCGACTATCCCCCTTCAGCGCTGCCGCAACGAAGTCAAGGGAGCCCGTTTTGATCTTTAGGGTGTTGCCAATAACGCCGCCTGACAAGTCCACCGACAGTTTGCCATTGAGGAGCGAAAACACCAGATTGAGGGCCGATCCGTCCGTTTCATTCTTCCCCACTTCGTACAGATACCCCTTGACTAGGACCTCGCCGGTAGGGATATCCAACTGCCCCAGAAGGCTCCTTAGACGCTGCACCTCAACTGATTGACCCCGGAAGATCAGATAATCATCTCCACGGCCAGCGCTCATCGACTGTGACGACGTACTTTGCTGTCCTGTCGCAAGAGGCATAGACGATGCTGGTTGTGTGCTGTCACTCGGCTTTCCCACAGTCGTCGAAACAGACGTACTCCGCTTGTTCGCGAAGACCCCTTTCACCAGAGGCGAAACCAAGTCCACCAGGTATGACACTTCCCGATAACGTGGCTGGTAAATGAACGGCTCCGCATCCTCTTCGACCTTTACGACCTCCTCCCTCTTCTTACATACAACGACCACCCCAGACTCTTCTCGCGCCTCATATCCGTACTGATCCAGCAACACGGTCAGCATCACCTGGTCGAGCTGCTTGCCCTGGGCACGGATCGAGATCGGCCGTACATCCGCCAGCACATCCGAGCAGATGATGTAGGGCCGCTTCGCCACCTCCTCGAAGTACAAGCTCACAACCTCTGAAATCATCACCGCCCGAAAATCGAATACCGATGCCACCTTGGTTTCGCGTGCGAAAGTCTCCTTAGCCACGTTTTCGCGTGCGAAAGTTTCGCGTGCGAAAGTCACCAGGCCAATCCCCACCAGCACCAAACATAGGAACCATCGTGTCATTTCGCCGCTCCAGGAACTGCAAAAGGCAACACCGCCGCGTTCTGTCCTTGCGCTGCCGGGCCTGACCAGGTGGTTACCAGGCGCCCATCCACCACCCCAGACAGCAACGACCCATACCCGGTAAAGTTCCCTGCTGCCTCAAGCCTGATACGGCCCGACTGGTCCACCAGCGCCACAAATGGTTGACCTCGCACCATCGCGATTCCAGCGATGCGCAATGATGTCGCTGCCGGTGCCGATTGCGCACCTGACACCGCCCCCTGCAATGGCGCGGTATTCGTCGCGACCGGCCGTTCTGCTGGTTCCGTTGCCTTCTTATGCGTCAATCGACCGTAGATGTAGTAGAGCGTCCAGATCGAGCCAACGAACATCAGAAGACTTAGGACACCCATTGCCCAGACCCGAGGATTCTTGAAGATGTTTTGACGCGAATCGATAGCAGTCTCGTTGCCGGCGATTCCTTGATAACTCTTGTACAAAGGGAACACGTCCGGTTCGTACTTCCGAAGCAACGTGTCGAACTTTGCCGCTTTCGTCACCCTGGCACCCTCGAACAGCTCGACCCTATACCTGGTCGGCGTCCCCACCGTCTTGAGCTTCGTCGTGCGCGAGTGCAGTTCAACCACCGCTTTCAGTGTCCGGTGCAGGTCGCTGATGCTCTGGAGGATCAACGCCACATCACACGTCACCCCCGTCACAGGGTCCACGTACTGCCGGTGCATCCGGAAGAACTCCATGTGTTCTTTCGGCATCTTCTCGTCGGTGCCCCAGAACCGCCACGCCTCATCGATGACCACCAGGTCACCCCTGCGCACCACAGACGGTTCGTCCGGTTTCGCTTCCGCTGGGAAGAATCCTGGCCTCGTTACATCGTCATTCGAGACATGGACAACCGTACCGAACCTGGAGGCGTCCCCGCCCCGCTTTTCGAGGTAGTAGTAGATTTCCGATTCGCTGATGCCGTTGATATTGGTAACCACCCGGCGGCCGACCCTGATCGCCGGCACAACAACCATAAGCACGGCCTCGTAGCTCTTACCCGAGCCCTGCAAACCCGTATAAGCATTGATGGCCATGGTGCCCTACCCGATGACCGGGATGCGCCGAATGATGAACCGCACCACCGCCGCGCTAAGACAAGCCGGGACACCATAATCAAGCCGGAATAGGTCAAGGAAATACCAGACACCGGCTGGAAGCCCGGCAAAAGCCGAGGAGATAGCCGAAGCACCCGGAAGCAACGGTGTCAACAGCTCGATTGCTTCCGTGACGAAGAAGAACAGCGCGAAGTAGAAAACCCACTTCACCATCGCTGATTTGAACAGCCAGCCGGCGAAGCTGAACAACGCAGAAAGTACCCGTCCAAACATGGCTAGGCCCTCAAGACAATGAACGTGGCACAGAGTGTCCAGACCACCATCATTGCGGCCTGGATCAATCCCCGGTTCTCTTCAATCAGCACGCACTGCGTATCCATCGTGTAATCGAACGTCCGCCCAAACAGCGACCATTGGAGATGCGCGGTAGGGCACTCCGATGAATGACCAGGTAACGCAAAATTCCGTAGGTCAGGCATCAAGTTCAGCAGAGGGCCGACGATCTGCTCAATGGTCGGTGTCGCTTCCAGGTTCGGAGGTGGTGTGTTCGGGTCGGGACCCAGGTCTACTTGCGTTCCCTGGCCAGGCGTTTGCGGATTGGTATCGTCGTCAGGGAAGGTAGTCGGGTTCGTCGCCGGCAAGGGCATCGGCACCGTCTCCGAATCTGGTGGCGCTACCGACGACCACCAGTCGTTCACCGTGGGCGACGACAA
>JAAXVP010000003.1:33048-44194 GCA_013335435.1 Thiobacillus sp.
AACGGATTGGCCGCCCGCCAACTTGCCACATCCGCCGAAGTTACCGGGTCCGTCACTGCGCGCGGGAGCGCATTAGGGTCCTGGGCCGCTGCTGCATCCCACCAGTCATTGGCCAGCTCAGCAATGGCCGCATCAGGGAGCGGCTGGAGTTTGAGCGCAGGTGGCACATCGGGATACAAATCCTCAATCGTCTTCGGCGTCGGGGTATAGCTCGGAGCGTTCTGGAGCGTGTAGGTGTAGGCAACGCACTGGTTGTCACTGTTGATGTAGTTGCCCGGCCCACAGTTGATGGGCGCCCCACTGGCGACGTAATCGACGTACACGCTGGCACCTTGGCATCCGCCCGTCGAGCAGTAGCTAGGGTGATACCGCGTGCCGTAGTAGATCTTGCGTACCTCGGTCCACGTATTCACGTTGTATGGCTCAAACGTCCAGGTCGTCCACGGTGGCGAAACCGTGTAAGCCTGCCACCCTACCGACTTCGGGTCGCTGCCTTTCACGAGACCGCTCCTCCAGTACGCGCCCCCGGCCACCACACCAGCGCTGAGGTCCTGTACCACTGACCCGTTAAGCGCAGCGCCGGATAGCTGCGCCAAGTCCTGGTCCTTGTTCTCGATGATCATGTCCCCGGCTAAGGCGAGTGCCAGACCTATCGGCGTAATGCGCCGGAACAGGTAGCCCAACGACCGGGGGGCTACGAACCTTGCATCGTTCGCCGCGACCCCCACTGTTTGTTTTGCGAACCCAGACATACTGTCCAGGGTTGTGACGATGCGAGGGTCATTGGCCGCAAAGCCCCGTGCAACGATCTTGTTTTTGACGACGCCGGCAACGGCCGCGTTGATGTTGCCGTCATAGGCTGGAATCGCTAGTGCAACACTGCACCAGGCCAGCAGCCACACCCCTATCAGGCTCGCAAGCCCTGTACGACCAACACGGCACATACGACACCCCAGGCGAAGAATGCGAAGTACCACCACTCAACAGACATGACGGCTCCCATGAAAACGGGGGCCGAAGCCCCCGCATGCGTTACGCGCCCTTGATCGCGCGGGTGACGAACTTCGCACCCTTCCAGATCAGCAGCACCGGGATGATGGCAGCGGTCACCGCCAGGATCGCGAGGCCGACGTTGTCGAAGCTGACCGAGGCCGTCAGCTCCTCGATACTGGTCGGCGCTACAGCCAAAGCCGACGTGGAGGCCACCACCATGGCGGTACCCAAGCCCAGAGCTGCGAAACGAACACGTTGAATCAGAGGCATAATTTTCCCTTTCCAGGAAGTTGAAGGCCGGGAGACCGTCCCGGTGCGGATTACCTGTCACGCGGACCGGATCACCTTAACGACCATGCCCGCCCCCCAGGCGAACAGATAGACGAAGCACGTTGAGGCAAACGCGAAGCCGAAGTACTGGCCTGCTGTTGCGGAATCGAACGGCTCCGCCATCAAATCAAATCGGACAGCCTCGGACGGTGCGACCAGGTAGGCCTGCGTGACGGATTCCACCTGGCCTGTCGGGCATGGTCCCTGGAGCCCAGAGTCACCGGGAATGCACACCACGACCGTTTGCACCGTGCCGAGAGCTGTTGTCATACCAGATCGCCGTCAGGCTGCTTTCCGGTCAGCCGGCGCAACCTTGCAGTCCACGATATCGACCGGTGACAGGTACTCGATGCCCGTCACGACGAGCTTTTCGACATCCTTGGTCAGGCTCTTGCCCTCGTAGGTCTTGGTTTCACTTGCCGTGACCCGCTTGTACGTCACGCGGCAGCGCGCAGGGAACTGCTTATCCACCATGGACTCGCCGACCGACGCGTCCGCAACCGACTGCTCAACGGTCGTGTATCCGATCCAGTTCTTTGAGGCCGGAGCCGCGACGATAACGATCTTGGTCGATTCAATTCCGGCAAAACGCGAATCCGCATCCCCCCGGAAACCAGTCGAAACGCCGAGGACAAATTCCTCGGACTGGAGCACTGCAATATGGCGACTGAGTAGCGACATGATGTCCTCCTGTGGTTAAGCGCCTAACTCCCGGGCAAGCCCGAAATACCCATCGGTCCGAGCCGCCTCCAGGAGACGGCCCAGACCACCAGATCGGACAACGCGGTCATACGACGCGCCGCTGATCGTCCCAATAACCTCCCCCTCGCCGGGCGCGTTAGCATCCGCCCAGTCGTCATATGTGGTCGGGAGGTCATACCGTTTGAGCAGATCACGAGCCCCACGTAGGCTCACGCAGTCATACCCGCGCGTCGCGCGCAGGTACTCGATCCATAGGTCAGCGGCACGACTGTCTTTGCCCCGGATGACGGCCTCCTCAAGGATGCCCCACGGCGTGAAGGAGCCCGAGCGACCGGTCTTTAACCTTCCGGCCGTCATCTCCGACGGCAAATCCCAATCTCGCTCACGGTCAAATTTGGCGAGGTACTCGCTAGCATCCCAAGCCTCTCGCACGTCCACACCAATTCGTCGGTCCTTGTAATACTCCAGCGTCTCTAGCCCATGTCGCGCGCATACCCGCTGCCATAGCGGATATAGACGAGATGCCAGAGCCTCAGGATCAGGCCCTGGCCGGAACGGCCAAAACCACGCTTGATGGCTATGCGGGTGCCATCCATTTCGTTCCGCCCACGTGATCTCGGTGGTATTGACCATGGCCGTGCGGGTAGAAACGATGTCCACATATGCGCGTTGCGCTGTCATCGCTCGTAACGCTTTTTTGAGCCGGCTTAATGTGTCGGACAAAGGATGCTCAAGTCTATGCGCAGCAGTAAACGTCACCATTACGGCTGACCCTCCCGCTGCGTGATTTGCCCCGAATAAAGCACCAATGTGTTCGGCTCTTCGTCGCAGGATTTTGGTGCTGCAAACAATGCAACCCCAAACATTGCCGCACCGCATGACACCGGAGTAACCGACTGACTCGCCATGTCGATACACCCGGACCTCATCATCGACAGGCTGGCGCCCGCAAACGCTGATCCTGAATTCCGACCGACGCTGCACCTCTCCTGTGTCGTAATCGATCTTCCGGCGCCAATACGACGACGTAAGCTCTTGCGCACCATGGAGCAGCAAGTATCGACGTACACGGCGAGCTGACTCCGTAGGGGCAGGGATAGCCAAACCATCACCAACATGCCGTACCCCAACAGGCTGAGACCGGACGTAGTCAAGATCATCACCGGTCCCCATCGCGGCCGTCCGGCAGCGTATCCGGTATATATCTACCGAGAGAGGCCGTCGATTCCCGTGCCTCCTCGGCGAAAGCGCCTGCGGGGGCGCGGAAATCGACGGCCTTGGCCCCGGTCACTAGATGCGGTGCATGCGCCATGACGGCCAGGTCAACTGGGAAAAGATCTGCCTGAGCTACCAGGTAGTGATACAGGTTGGATTTTCGCCCGCGCCGCTTACGGCACGCAGCTACCTCACGCTGGACTTTCGCGTGCGAAAGTTTAGTCATTGCGCACCCACCGACTGACTGTTAAGCCATTGACGCATATCAACCAGCGAGCGCTTGCCGATACGGAATGTCTTAACGCGCCCATCCCGAATCCAGCGCTCTAGGACATCAGGGGTGATGCCTACGAGCTGGCAAAAGCGATCGCGCGACAAAAAAGGCACAAACACGATTTCCATTTGGGTGGTAACCTATAACCGTCGTTAGTTGTCACGGGACATGTATACAACTAACAGTCGTTTGTTGTCAACAAGGGGCAAAAAAATGGAAATGGATTGGTCAAATGCCATCAAGGAACTGGCAGAGAAACGCGGTTGGAGCATCCGTCAACTAGCCGGAGATCTCGGCGTATCCCAGCAATATCTCAATGACGTTGCCAAGGGTGCCAAGCCAGCATCGCCGATGCTGCGCTTCAAACTATTGGGACGAATGGGATACGACATCAGCTTTGAATATTTCATGCTGCTCTTACCCGACGACGTTGCAACAGCGGTAAGAGAATGGGATGCACAGGGAAAGAAGACCCTGGCTAAAAAAGCAGACAAGAAGACCACCAACCGAAAAGATGTCGATCAAGAAGCGAACTGACGGCAAATGGGCCGTAAATATCGCTCCTGGCGGCCGGGTAGGCCCTCAGTTCAAACGAGTGTTCGCAACACAGGCCGAAGCCAAACAATTCGTAATTTGGGCGCAATCACAGCACGCCGCCAATCCCGAATGGAAACCCGAACCACGCGATAAACGCAGGCTCTCAGAACTAGTTGCCCTATGGTTCGCTCACCATGGTGCCAGCCTGGCAGCCGGCAAAGATACCCATGCACGCCTGAAGGCTATGTGCGTCTCGCTCGGCGATCCTTTAGCCGCCAATTTCACCGCGCAGGAATTCGCAGACTATCGGACAAATCGACTCGATGAAGGTGTGTCAGCCAATACGCTGAACCGCGAACATGCCTACCTGCGCAGTGTGTTCAACGAGCTGATCAGGCTGGGCCTATGGTCGAAGCCGAACCCGTTGAAGCATGTCAGGCAATTCCGCATCCAGGAACGCGAGCTAACCTATCTGACCCATGAACAGATCGACATGCTCATGGCATCCCTTGATGAATCGAAGAATCCACACGTCAAGCTGATTGCAACAATCTGCCTTGCCACCGGGGCCAGGTGGGGCGAGGTTGAAAGCCTGCGGATAACCCAAGTCCGAAACGGGATCATCCAGTACGCGAACGCCACTAAATCGAAGAAAGCAAGAGCTGTCCCAATCTCTTCCAAGCTGGAGAAGGCCATAAACGCCCACCACAAGGAACACGGCGATGGACATCGAATATTCGGGCCGGCCCATTCCGCCCTTCAGTCCGCGCTTGTACGAGCCGGCTTGGAACTCCCAAAGGGTCAAGCGGCCCACGTGCTGCGCCATACGTTCGCCAGCCATTTCATGATCAACGGCGGGAACATCCTGACCCTGCAACGAATCCTCGGCCATGCCTCATTGACCATGACCATCCGGTATGCGCACCTGGCGCCGGACCATCTCCAAGAGGCGAAAGCCCTAAATCCCCTCGCAATCCGGCCGAAAAGCTCGGTTGGAAGTCCGTTGGAAGCCACAAAGTAAAACGGCCCCCAGATCACTCTGGAGGCCGCTTGAATACTGGTGGGTTGTGAAGGATTCGAACCTTCGACCGACGGATTAAGAGTCCGCAGCTCTACCAGCTGAGCTAACAACCCGAAAGAGGGGCGCATTTTACGCACGCCGTCCGGACAAATCCAGCATTTTTTGTCTCGCCCTGCTCCGGCCGGGTAGAATTCGACTTTTGCCAGACTCCCAGCCCCGCCCGCCATGTCCGAACAGCAACAGCCGCAACAACAAGAAGAGAACCAGATCATCACCGAACGCCGCGAGAAGCTGGCGGCCTTGCGTGCTCAGGGCGTCGCCTTCCCGAACGATTTCGAACGGCGCGACTACGCCGGCGACCTCCACGCCCGCCACGGCGAGACCGCAGCCGAGGCCCTGGCCGCCGATCCGGTCGAGGTGCAGCTGGCCGGCCGCATGATGCTGAAGCGGGTGATGGGCAAGGCCAGCTTCGCCTCCCTGCAGGACATGAGCGGCCGCATCCAGGTCTACATCGCCCGCGACCAGGTGGGCGAAGAGGCCTACGATGCCTTCAAGCGCTTCGACCTGGGCGACATCCTGGGCGTCTCCGGCACCCTGTTCCGCACCAAGACCAACGAGCTGACCATCCAGGCCAGGGAAGTGCGCCTGCTCACCAAGTCGCTGCGCCCGCTGCCGGAGAAGTTCCATGGCCTCACCGACCAGGAACAGAAGTACCGCCAGCGCTACCTCGACCTGATCACCAACGAACAATCGCGCCTGACCTTCATCCGGCGCTCGAAGATCATCCAGGCCATGCGCGAGTTCTTCGTCGCGCGCGACTTCCTGGAGGTCGAGACCCCGATGATGCATCCCATCCCCGGCGGCGCCTCGGCCAAGCCCTTCGTCACCCACCACAACGCCCTCGACATGGAGCTGTTCCTGCGCATCGCGCCCGAGCTCTACCTGAAGCGCCTGGTGGTGGGCGGCCTGGAGAAGGTATTCGAGATCAACCGCAACTTCCGCAACGAGGGTATCTCGACCCGGCACAACCCGGAATTCACCATGGTCGAGTTCTACGAAGCCTACCGGGACTACAAGTACCTGATGGACTTCGTCGAACAGATGCTGCGCGACGTCGCGGTCCAGACCCTGGGCCATGCCGTGGTGCCCTACCAGGGCCAGCACATCGACCTGTCGCAGCCGTTCGCGCGCCTGACCGCCCTGGAAGCGACCGTCAAATACAACCCGGAACTGGCCGGCCAGCCGCTCGACGACCGCGATTTCCTGGTCGGGGAATTGCAGCGGCGCAAGATCGCCTTCCGCAAGAACGATAGCGTCGGCGGCCTGCAACTGACCCTGTTCGAGGAAACCACCGAACACCAGTTGATCCAGCCGACCTACATCATCGACTACCCGGTCGAGACCTCGCCCCTGGCGCGCGCCTCCGACGCCCGCCCCGGCATCACCGAGCGCTTCGAGCTGTACATCGCCGGCCGCGAAGTGGCCAACGGCTTCTCCGAGCTGAACGACGCCGAGGACCAGGCCGCCCGCTTCCAGGCCCAGGTGGCGGCCAAGGAGGCCGGCGACGAGGAGGCCATGTACTACGACGCCGACTACATCCGCGCCCTCGAGCACGGCCTGCCGCCCACTGCCGGCTGCGGCATCGGCATCGACCGGTTCGTGATGCTGCTCACTGACGCCGCCAGCATCCGCGACGTCATCCTGTTCCCGCAGTTGCGCCGGGAGGAATGACGGTCGCGTCGTCTCGAACATCGGTCAAGAATCGCAAAGACCCCAGCACGACTGGGTAGATTTACCCAGCAACAAGACCTATCCTTCGCTGAAGTACCCCGATCCCGCGTCGGGGCAACGGTAAGAGTTCGACACAAGAACCCGCTACCTAGGTGAGGAAAATGAAGCCAGGCCTGTCGTTGCTAATGCTAGGTTTAGCCGTGTCCGGAGCGGCCACGGCGTTCGCCGCCGACTCGGCATCCCCGGAGGAAGATCGCCTGACCCTCCATGGCTTCGGCACCCTGGGCATCGCCCGCTCGGGCAACGACGAAGCCCAGTATGTGCGCGACCTCTCGCAGCCTTACGGCGCGACCCGCGACTGGTCCGCCAAGATCGATTCCATGCTCGGCTTGCAGGCCGGCTACCGCCTGAACAACGAGGTCAACGGGGTCTTGCAGGCCGTCAGCCGCTACCGCTACGACGGCAGTTGGGAACCGGAGATCACCTGGGCATTCCTGCGCTACGACCCCACCCCCTCGGCGAGCCTGCGCCTGGGACGCCTGGGCACGGAGTTCTACATGCAGGCGGATTCCCGCCTGGTCGGCTATTCCAACCTGACCTTGCGCCCGCCGCCCGATTATTTCGGCACCCTGATCTTTTCCTACTTCGACGGCATCGACGCGGGATTATCCAAACCCTTGGGCAATGGCCTGTTGCGCGGAAAATTGTTCGCCGGCGTCTCTCCGGAGCGCTCGCCCTTCGTGGCCAACATCACTTGGGATTTGTCAGGCACCCTTCTGGCGGGCGGACACATCGATTACCAGGATGGTCCCTGGCAGGTTCGCCTGGGCCATACCCAGGTCCGGTTCGAGCACGAATTGCCGCTCGACCGCCTGGTACCCGGCATCACCTCCGCCTACCCGGCATTGTCCGTAGTCGACAAATGGACCCGTTTCGATTCCCTCGGCGTGGTCTACGACCGCGGGCCATTGCAGTTGCAACTGATGCTGAGCCGGACGGAACACGACACGGCCGCCTATGAGGACACCCGCAGCGGCTACGCCATCGCCTCGTATCGCAGCAACCGCTTCACGCCGTACCTGGGCTATTCCAAGGTCAAGTCCGATCCCATACCGGCGTCGATCGCCCCACCGGGCATCACCTCGGCCACCCACAGCGACCAACATACCTGGTTTGCCGGAGTGCGCTGGGACCTGCAGGAAAACCTCGCGCTCAAGGCCCAGGTCGACCGTATCCGGGGGGCGCCCGATTCGATCTTTCCCTTCCGCTACGGACCGACCGCCAGCATGCCGCCCTGGGATGGCCGGATGACCGTCTTCAGCGTGGCGCTGGATTTCGTGTTCTAGGCCGCCGCCATGACCATTTGGCCACGCCTCCTGCTCATCGCCGCCCTCGCCCTGCTGCCTTACTCCCAGGCCTGCGCCGACCTGGTGGTGGTGGTCAACGCGAGGAGCGGGGTGGATAGGCTGACCCTGGACGATGCCGTCAACATATTCATGGGCCGCTACCGGGAATTGCCTTCCGGCATCACCGCCCTGCCGGTCGACCAGCCGGCCACGCGTCCGGAACGTGAGCGTTTCTACCGCCTGCTGGTCAACAAGGACCTGTCCGAGATCAGTGCCTACTGGGCACGCCTGGTCTTCTCCGGCAAGACCAGCCCGCCACGCCAGGCGCACAGCCAGGCCGAGGTCGTCGACTGGCTGGCTGGGCAGAAAGGCGCGGTCGGCTATCTCGAGCGCGGCCAGGTCGATTCCCGCTTCCGCATCGTCCTCGAACTGGAACGTTGAGGGCCGGCATGCTGGAATTCGGACGCCACAGCATCCTGGTCCGCTCCGCCGCCATCCTGTTTGCCGTCTTCTTCATCGCCGGGGCGGCCACCCTCGTGGCCACCATCACCGCCACCGACAAGCGTGAGCACCAAGCCGCCACGGAACGCCTGAATCAGTTGCTCGACACGGTCGAGAGCACAGTCAGCATCGCCTGCTTCGTCAGGGATGGCAAACTCGCCGACGAGGTCGGCCAAGGCCTGCTCAAGAACCGGGAAGTACAGGCCGTCACCATCGTCGCCGATGCCGCCGGCAAGGGCCGCGAGGTTCTGACCATACCCAAGTCCGGCCAAGGCAGAAGCGCCCTGCGCCTGGTACGCGACATCCGCTCGCCCTTCGATGCCACGACGATCATCGGCCAGATCGAGGTCGATGCCGATACCGAGACGATCGACCAGGGAATCCACGACGAGATCCGCTTCGTCATCCTCCAGATGGCGGGCCAGTTGGTCCTGATCGCCCTGGCTGTGGCCGCAGTCATGCTGCTGTTCATCGTGCGCCCGATCAAGGCCATGTCGGATGGCCTGCATCGTCTGGATGCCACCCGCGGCGACCGCCTGGCGACGCCGAAAAACCACGACGACTCCGAGATCGGCCGCCTGGTGGCGGATATCAACGGCCTCGCCGACGACTTGGCCACCACCCTGACCGAGGAACGGACCCTGCGCCAAGCCAAGGAAATCGAGGAGAAGAAATACCGTTCCATCTTCGAAAATGCCGAGACCGGCATCTTCATCGTCGACGCCGATGGCGGCCTGCGCTCCTGGAATCCGGCCTTCGCCCAACTACTGGGCATCCCTGCCAACGAAACCTTCCGGGGCAGCCTGAACCTGCGCCAACTGCACTGGGAGAACGCCGCGCGCCTGGCCGAGATGGTGCTCGCCTGCCGTGCCGACAACACCGGCCAGACGGACGAGCTGGCCGTCAGCCTGCGCAACGGCGCCCGACGCTGGCTGCATGTCCTCCTCAACCCGGTCGGCGAAGGGATGCTGCAAGGCGTCGTGCACGACGTCACCGGGCACCGGGAAGCCGAAGCCTCGGCCCGGCGCCTGGCCGTCACCGACCCCCTGACCGGCCTGCACAACCGGCTCGGCCTGGAGGAAAAGCTGCATGGTCTGCTGAACAACCCGCTCATCGCCCAGACCGGGGGCTTCACCCTGATGCTGGCCGATCTGGACAATTTCCGACGCATCAACGAAGGCTTCGGCCTGCCGACCGGCGATGCCGTGATCACCGACGTCACCGCCCGCCTGGGCCACTGCGTCAAGGCCAGCGATACCGTCGCCCGGCTGGTCGGCGACCGTTTCGCCCTGATCCTGCAAAGCGTGGTCGGCGACGAGGAGGTCGGCCGCATCGCCGAACGCATCCTGGATTCGATGCGTCAACCGTTCCGGGTCGGCGACGCCCCGATCCAGATCCACGCCAGCCTGGGCATCACCATCTTCCCCAGGGACGGCGCCGACATCCCAACCCTGCTGCGCAACGCCGAGCTCGCGCTCGAACGCACCAAGACAACCGGCGGCAACGGCTACGTCTTTTTCGAATCCGCCCTGACCGAGGCCGCGGAGCGACGCCGGCGCCTGGAGAACGATCTCCGGCAGGCCATCCGGAACCACGAATTCCTGTTCTACTACCAGCCTATCGTCGACCTAAACCGGAACCGCCTGGCCGGAGCCGAGGCCCTGATCCGCTGGCTGCGTCCGGGCAACGGCCTGGTGCCTCCGGACGACTTCATCCCGCTTGCCGAGGAAACCGGCCTGATCGACGAGATCGGCCTCTGGGCGCTCGACGCCGCCTGCGCCCAGTTAGCCCGCTGGCGGGACGCAAAACTGGACCGCCATCTTTCGGTCAACATATCCGGGAACCAGATTCCCGACGGCCTGCCGCCCACCGCGCTGGCCGAGATCATCCGGCGCCACGGCATCGACCCGGCCCGTCTGGCCCTGGAAATCACCGAAGGCATCCTGCTTACCGACGTCGACCGGGCGCTGGCCTGGATCGATGCCATGCGAGCCCTGGGTTGCCGCATCTATCTGGACGACTTCGGCACCGGCTACTCCTCGCTGTCCTACCTGAAGCGCTTCCCGGTCGACACCCTCAAGGTCGATCGCAGCTTCGTGCGCGACATGAACGAGGATGGCAGCGACCTGGCCCTGGTCGAGGCCGTGGTCGCCATGGCATGCAGTTTGGGCATGCAGGTGATCGCGGAAGGCGTGGAAACGGCGGCCCAACTGGAGCTGTTGCGCGGCATGCGCTGCCACTACGGCCAGGGCTATTATTTTTCCCGACCGGTTCCGGAGGCGCAATTCGAGGCCGTCGCAGCGGAAGTGGCAGCCAAGCTTGACCAGCGGGCAATCCCGGACGATCGGACATTTGCCTGAGCGCACTTGATTGGAACCCAAGATTTGCCAGCCACAACTTGCTTAATTGTCATGTCCTGGATGATTCCATTGTGTCCCGCCGCCGTGGTTTACTACTGGCCCGGGACCTTCTCCAGGAGCTGAAGCGATGCAAGTG
>JAAXVP010000141.1 GCA_013335435.1 Thiobacillus sp.
CGACCGGCTTCGCCGCCTGGCTGCTGTTCGGCGTCACCGGCAGCGGCAAGACCGAGGTCTATCTGCGCCTGATCGAAGGCGTGCTGGAACGGGGCGGACAGGTCCTGGTGCTGCTGCCCGAGATCCACCTGACCCCGCAGATGGTCGAGCGCTTCGGCCGCCGCTTTCCCGGCCGCCGCCTGGTCAGCCTGCACAGCGGCCTGGCCGACGGCGCCCGCCTGGCCGGCTGGCTGGACAGCCTGGAAGGCCGCGCCGACATCGTCCTGGGCACCCGCCTGGCGGTGTTCGCGCCCCTGCCCCGCCTGGGCCTGGTCATCGTCGACGAGGAGCACGACGCCTCCTACAAGCAGATGGAGGGCCTGCGCTACCACGCCCGCGATGTCGCGGTCTGGCGCGCCCGCGCCGCCGGCATCCCGGTCCTGCTCGGCTCCGCCACCCCCGCCCTGGAGTCCTGGGCCAACGCCAAACGAGCCCGCTACCGCCTGCTCAACCTGCCGGAACGCGCCCACGCCGAGGCCGACCTACCCGAGGTACGCCTGGTCGACAGCCGCACCGACAAGCCGAAACAAGGCATCACCGAGGCCCTGCGCAAGGCACTGGCCGACAACCTGGCGCGCGGCGAGCAGAGCCTGGTGTTCATCAACCGGCGCGGTTTCGCACCGGTGCTCTACTGCCGCGCCTGCGGCCACGTCAGCCAGTGTCCGCGCTGCGCCGCCCACCAGGTCGTGCACCGGCACCGGGGCGGCTACCAGTTGCGTTGCCACCATTGCGGCCTGGCCGCGCGCCCGCCCGAGGCCTGCCCGGCCTGCGGCAGCCTGGACCTGCAACCGGCCGGCCAGGGCACCCAGAAGGTCGAGGACAGCCTGGCCGAGCTGTTCCCGGACGCCCGCATCCTGCGCGTCGACCGCGACAGCGCCGCCCGCCGGGGCGCCTTCGCGGCCATGCGCGAGGCGATCGAGCGGCGCGAGGTCGACATCCTGGTCGGCACCCAGATCGTCGCCAAGGGCCACGACTTCCCCATGCTCACCCTGGTCGGCGTGATCGGCGCCGACCAGGCCCTGATGTCGACCGACTTCCGCGCCTCGGAACGGTTGTTCGCCCAGCTCATGCAGGTCGGCGGCCGCGCCGGCCGGGCCGCCCATGCCGGCCGGGTGCTGATCCAGACCGAATACCCGCACCACCCGCTCTACGCCGCCCTGGTCGCGCACGACTACCCGGCCTTCGCCGAACGCACCCTGCGCGAGCGCCGCCAGGCCGAATTCCCGCCCTACAGCTACCAGGCCCTGCTGCGCGCCGACGCCCGTTCGATGGCCGAGGCCATGGCCTTCCTTGAGCACGCCCGCAAGCTCGGCGAGGAACAGGCCGACGGCGTGCTGCTCTACGACCCGGTGCCGGCCCTGATGCCCAGGATCGCCGAGCGGGAGCGGGCGCAGCTGCTGGTGCAGTCTGGCAGCCGGGCGCGTTTGCAGGGCTTCCTGACGCCCTGGGTGGCCCGGCTGCGCGAGTTGAAGACGGGCGGGCTGCGCTGGTCGATCGACGTCGATCCGCTGGATTGGTGATGGCGGGCGTGGCGGTTCCCACCCTCTCCCCACCCCCTCCCCCCTCGAGGGGGAGGGGCTAGAAACCCTCGCCCTTGAGGGGAGAGGGTGGCCCGAAGGACCGGGTGAGGGTGGCGCCACCTCGCCATCATTCGGCCCATCCCCGACTCGGCTATAATCCGCCGACTCGCAGCACAGCACAGAAAATGAACTACATCGAGCCCAAGACCCATCTCGCCGAATTGTTCCGCCAGGCCGTCGCCCAGGTCGCCCCCGACCACGCGGTCGCCATCGAACTCGATCGCCCCAAGCAGGCCAGCCACGGCGACTATGCCTGCAACGCCGCCATGCAGCTGGCGCGCGCGCTCAAGCAGAATCCGCGCGAGGTGGCCGGCCGCATCGTCGCCGCCCTGCCCGCGTCCGAACGGGTCGACAAGGTCGAGATCGCCGGCCCCGGATTCATCAACGTATTCCTCAAGCCGATCGCCAAGCAGTGCCTGGTCGGCCACGTCCTCGCCGCCGGGGCCGACTACGGCCGCAGCGATGCCGGCAAGGGCGAGAAGGTGCAGATCGAGTACGTCTCCGCCAACCCGACCGGCCCCCTCCATGTCGGCCACGGTCGCGGCGCCGCCTTCGGCGCCAGCCTGGCCAACTGCATGGCCTATGCCGGCTACGACGTCTACCGCGAGTACTACGTCAACGACGCCGGCCGCCAGATGGACATCCTGGCGGTATCGACCTGGCTGCGCTACCTGGAGCTGAACGGCGAGTTCGTCGAGTTCCCCGGCAACGCCTACCAGGGCGACTACGTGAAGATGATGGCCGAAGGCATCTACGCCCTCCACGGCGACCGCTACAAGCGCGCCGCCACCGACGTCCTGGCCGGGGCCCCGGACCGCGGCGAGGCGCCCGAGGAACACCTCGACCACCTCATCGCCTGCGCCAAGAAGCTGCTCGGCCCCGACTACGCCTACCTGCACGGCTATGCCCTGGAGGAACAGCTGGGGGACGGCCGCAACGACCTGACCGAGTTCGGCGTCACCTTCGACCACTGGTTCTCCGAGCGGACATTGCATGATGCCGGCCTCATCGACCGTGCCGTCGCCGCGCTGCAGAAACATGGCCACGTCTACGAGCAGGACGGCGCCCTGTGGTTCCGCTCGACCGCCTTCGGCGACGAGAAGGACCGCGTGGTGAAACGCGAAAACGGCATCTACACCTACTTCGCCGCCGACATCGCCTACCACCTGAACAAGTTCGAGCGCGGCTTCGACCGCGCCATCGACGTCTGGGGCGCCGACCACCACGGCTACATCCCGCGCGTGAAGGGCGCCCTCCAGGCCGCCGGCGCCGACCCGGACCGGCTCACCGTCGCCCTGGTGCAGTTCGCCGTGCTCTGGGAAGGCGGCCAGAAGAAGTCCATGTCCACCCGCGCCGGCCAGTACGTCACCCTGCGCGAGCTGCGCCGCGAGGTCGGCAACGACGCCTGCCGCTTCTTCTACGTCCTGCGCAAGTCCGACCAGCACCTCGACTTCGACCTCGACCTGGCCAAGAGCCAGTCGAACGACAACCCGGTCTACTACATCCAGTACGCCCACGCCCGCATCAGCCGAGTCCTGGCGGCCTGGGGCGGCGATCCGCGCGACCTCGCCGACGCCGACTTCACCCGCCTGGAACACGCCAGCGAACTGGCCCTGCTCAACCGCCTGGCCGAGTTCCCCGAGGTGTGCGCCGCCGCCGCCCGCGAGATGGCGCCGCACCTGGTCGCCTACTATCTCAAGGACCTGGCCGCCGACCTGCACGGCCTCTACGTGGCCTGCCAGTTCCTGGTCGAAGACGAGGCCCTGAAAAACGCCCGCCTGGCCCTGATCGCCGCCACCCGGCTGACCATCCGGAACGGTCTCGCCCTGCTCGGGGTCAGCGCCCCCGAACAGATGTAAGGAGAGCGCCCGATGGCACGCCGAGACTACAAGAACGCCGGCACCCGCGCCCCCGGCAAGCGCGGCGGGCTGTTCAAGATCCTGTTCTTCGGCATCCTGCTCGGCCTGGTCGCCGCCGGCGTCATGGCCTGGTACCTGATGCCGCGCGCCAGCGACTTCCGTCACGTCGAGTCTGCGCCCGAGGTGAAGACGCCGCCGGCCTCGATCGCCTCGCCGGCCCCGACCCAGCCGGCCGCACCGGCCGTTCCGCCACCCAATCCAGCCAACTACACCTTCTACGACATCCTGCCCGGCGACAAGGCGCCCAAGCCCCTGCCGCCGGCCAAGGAGCAGTGGTGGCTCCAGGTCGCGGCCCTGAAGAACCCGGGCGACGCCGATACCTTGCGCGCCAAACTGACCCTGCTCAACCTCAACGTCGCCGTCCAGGCCACGCCCGGCACCCCGCCGCTGCATCGGGTCCGCGTCGGCCCTTACCGCAGCCAGGACGCCGCCGAGTCGGCCAAGGAAACGCTGATCTTGAACAAATTCGAGGCTCGGCTGATCAAAGAGCCTGTCGCCCAATAGGAGAACCGCCCATGCGCCTGGTCCACGTCGTCGCCACCCTCGTCCTGTCCCTGCCCGCCGCCTGGTTCGCCCCGGCCGCCAGTGCCGCCGAAGCCGGCAAGGACTACACCGTCCTCTCGCCCGCGCAGCCGACCGCCGGCAAAGGCAAGGTCGAGGTCGTCGAGTTCTTCGCCTATACCTGCCCGCACTGCTTCGACCTGGAACCCGAGTTGGAGGCCTGGGCCCGGAAACTGCCCAGGAACGTGGTCCTCAAGCGCCAACCGGTGATCTTCTCGGACGACTGGGAACCCATGGCACGCGCCTACTTCGCCCTCGAAGCCCTGGGCGTGGCCGACAAGCTGCATGCCGACGTCTTCAACGCCGTCCATATCCAGGACAAGAACCTCAGCCATCCCGAGGACTTCTTCGACTGGGGTGCCAAGCAGGGCCTCGACCGCGCCAAGCTGAAGGCCGCCTTCGAATCCTTCTCGACCGGCACCAAGGTCGCGCGCGCCAAGCAGTTGCAACGCGCCTACAAGATCAACGGCGTGCCCACCCTGGCGGTCAACGGCAAGTACGTGACCAGCGCCTCGATGACCGGCAGCAACGCCAATACCCTGAAGGTGGCGAGCGAGCTGATCCGCATGGAAGGCGGGAAATAGGCGTTTGCCTGACCGGGATCGTCCGCGCGCTGAGTGGAATTTCCTAAGCCCGCATCCTTTGCGCTAAGATGAATCGCAATTCCGATAACAAACAGGTTGCCATGAACCCGATTCGCATCCTCATCATCGACGACCATCCACTCATCCGCCTCGGCGTCCGCCATTCCGTGGAAAGCCTGTCCGACCTGACGGTCAGCAAGGAATGCGCCGACCTGGCCTCGGTGCACGAATGGCTGGACAAGGGTGGCAGGGCCGACGTCGCGGTGCTCGACCGCAGCCTGCCCGACGGCGACGGCCTGGATCTGGTGCCGGTGCTCAAGGCCGCCGGGATGAAAGTGATCATCCTGACCGTCGAGGACGGCGACGAGGAAATCCGCGCCGCCATCGAATCGGGCGTCGACGGGTACCTGCTCAAATCCTCCGACACCGAACAGATCAGCCATGCCATCGGCGTCGTGCTCCAGGACGCCGGCGCCTTCCCGCCCGCCATCCTGCAAAAGCTGTACCGCGCGAACGCCTCCGACGACCCGCTCGGCCGCCTGTCGGCGCGCGAACTGGAGATCGCCGAGTACGTCGCCCAGGGCCATAGCAACAAGGTCATCGGCGCCAAGCTCAACCTGTCCGACAACACGGTGCGCAACCACCTGGCCAACATCATGCAGAAGCTCAACTTCCACAATCGCGTGCAAGTGGCCACCCTGGTGTTGCAGCACCTGAAGAAGACCCGCCGGGCGTGAAAACGCTGCGCGCCGCCCTTCATGCCCTGATACGCCTGTTTCTGGTGCTGGGGTTGGCGTGCTCGC
The DNA here is from genome assembly GCA_013335435.1 of Thiobacillus sp. Classification (GTDB taxonomy): domain Bacteria; phylum Pseudomonadota; class Gammaproteobacteria; order Burkholderiales; family Thiobacillaceae; genus Parasulfuritortus. Next base: position 5,487 of record JAAXVP010000141.1, read on the forward strand.
CCCTGGCCCAGCCCATGGCCCTGGCCGCCCTGGCCGCGCCCCAGGCCGAGAGCACGGGCGGCTGCCCGCACCATGCCAAGCAGGGGCTGGCCGGCTCCCACCAGGGCAAGCCGGGCGACTGCTGCTACAAGAAGGGCACGCCCTGCCATTGCGCCATGACCGTGGCCCTGCCGACCAGCTTCGCCCCCGCATTCGAAGCACCCAGTTCCGACCATCCGGTCTCGGCGCCGCGCCTGGCCGCCTCGGTCCTGCCCGCGCCGGAACCCCCTCCCCCGAGATCCTGACCCTCCCGCGCCCCGTTTACGGGGTATGAGCCGTTGCGTCTTCAAAGCGACGGAGTTCGCGTTCACGCGTGGAGGTTCATCATGTCCTGTCCCAAATGCCAAGGCCGTAGCCGACACCGCTGGCCCGTATTTCTACTCATCATCGCCGGCGTCGTCCTGGCCACCGCCGTGTTCGCCGCCGAACCGGCCCTGACCCTCGACGAGGCCGGCCGCCTGGCTCAGGAACGGCAGCCGCAGCTGGCCGCCCAGGCGGCCGGCATCGCCGCCCTGCGCGAGGAGGCGGTCGCCGCCGCCCAGTTGCCCGATCCCAAACTGGTCCTCGGCGTCGAGGGCGTGCCCGTCGACAGCTTCAGCCTGACCCGCCAGGAGATGACCCAGACCGTGGTCGGCCTGTCCCAGATGATCCCGGGCGGCGCCAAGCTGGCCCTGGCCGGCCGCCGCCTGGAGCATCAGGCCAGCCGGGGCGCCATCGCCCTGGAGGCGGACCGCCGCCGGGTCGAACGCGAGGCGCGGCTGGCCTGGCTCGACGTCTACGCCGCCGATGCCGCCTTCAACCTGGCCAAGGCCATCGAGACCGAGTTCGACCGCCAGGCGGAATGGAGCCAGGTCGCCTACAAGACCGGCCAGATGGCCCAGGACGAGACCCTGGCCCTGCGCGCCATGCTGGAAGGCAGCCGCAACCGGGCGGCCGACCTGGCCGGGCGCCGGACCCGGGCACAGGCCGGACTGGAACGCTGGCTGGGCGAGGCCGGCCGCCGTCCGCCCGCCGCCCTGCCGCCAATGGCGGCCCCCGCACCGCTCGCCGACCTGGCCGCCAGGCTGAACGAACATCCCGAGGTGCGCGCCCTCATGGCCGGCCTGGAGTCGGGCCGGGTCGACAGCGAAATGGCCCGCCAGGCCTACAAGCCGGACTGGAGCGTCGATTTCGCCTATGGCATCCGCGGCGAGGGCCGGCCCGATACCGTCAAGCTGATGGTCGGCGTCGACCTGCCCCTGTTCCCGGAAAAACGCCAGGACCGCCGCCTGGCCGCCCGCCTGGCCGAAGTGCAACAGATGGAGGCCATGCTGGAAGACCGTCGCCGCATGCTGGCGGCCGACCTGACCGCCGCCTGGGCCGATTGGCAAAGCGCCGATACCCGCCTGCAACGCCAGCAGCACGACATCCTGCCCCTGGCGACGCAGCGCATCGACAGCACGCTGACCGCCTACAAGACCGGCCGAGCCGGCTACGACCGCGTCCTGGAGGCGCGCCGGGCCGAACTGGAGGCGCGCCTGGAACAACTCGACCTGGAAGTGGCGCGCGCCAAGGCTGCGGTGGCACTCCAATATTACGAATGAGCCCATTCGAACCGAGTTCCCTCACCCCCACCCCTCTCCCGGAGGGCGAGGGGACACTCCCTTCCCCCGCCGGGGGAAGGGGCGGGGATGAGGGAGCAACGCCACAACACGATATTGACTGGCTGAGGAGCACAACATGAACGGCAACCTGAAACTCGTCGCCGCCCTGGTGGCCGGCCTGGCCGGCGGCGCCGGCGCGGTGTACCTCGCCCTCAAGCCCGCGACGCACCCTGCCGGCACGCCGGCCGCCGCGACCGCCCCGGCGCAGAAGATCCTGTATTGGTACGACCCCATGGTCCCGGACCAGCACTTCGACAAGGGCGGCAAGTCGCCCTTCATGGACATGGACCTGGTGCCCAAATATGCCGACGAGGACACCGGCGCCGGGGTCAAGATCGACCCGCGCACCTCGCAGAGCCTGGGCGTGCGCACCGCCGTGGCCGAGACCGGCCGGCTCTGGCGCCGCATCGACACGGTCGGCACGGTCAAGGCCGACGACAACCGGGTCGAGATGTTGCAGACCCGGGTCGGCGGCTGGCTGGAGGCCCTGCACATCCACGCCGTCAACGACCCGGTCAGGAAGGGTCAACTGGTCGCCGAGGTCTACAGCCCCGAGCTGTATGCCGCCCAGGAGGAATTCCTGCTCGCGCTCAAGCACCCCGAGGACACGGCCTGGCGCAGCGCCGCGCGCCAGAAGCTGGCCTTCCTGGGCCTCGCCGAGGGCCAAATCGCCGGCCTGGAGAAGACCGGCAAGAGCCAGCGGCGGGTGGCCTACTACGCCCCGGCCGGCGGCATCGTCAGCAACATCGCCGTGCATCCGGGCGCGGCGGTGACCGCCGGCATGCCGCTCATGGAGATCACCGACCTGGGCCGGGTCTGGGTCACCGCCGACGTGGTCGAGAACGAACTGTCCTGGATCATGCCCGGCAAATCGGCCGAGATCGGCTTCAACGCCCTGCCCGGCGAGACCTTCGAGGGCAGGATCGACTACATCGGGCCCAAGCTCGACCCGGCCACCCGGACGGTGCCGGTCCGCATCGTCCTGAACAACCCCGGCCTGAAATTGAAGCCCGGCATGTACGCCAACATCACCCTGTTCGGCGGCAAGGGCGAAGAAGGCGTGGTGGTGCCCAGCGAGGCCGTGATCCAGACCGGCAAGCGGGCCGTGGTCCTGATCGCCGAGGCGGCCGGCCGGTTCCGGCCGGTCGAGGTGAAGACCGGCATGGAGAGCGACGGCAAGACCCTGATCCTGGACGGCCTCGCCGGCGGCGAAAAGCTGGTGGTGTCGGGCCAGTTCCTGATCGAGTCGGAAGCCAACCTGAAGGGCGCCCTGGAACGCATGAAGCCGGCCGGCGGCGCGACCTGGGGCGGCACCGCCCGCATCGTCGCGGCCGATCCGAAGACCGGCGCCCTGACCATGGAGCACGATCCCATCCCGGCCCTGAAATGGCCGGCCATGACCATGGATTTCAAGGTCGCCGCCCCGGCCCTGCTGAATGGTCTGAAGAAGGGCCAGGCGGTCGAGTTCGATC
>JAAXVP010000420.1 GCA_013335435.1 Thiobacillus sp.
GACCCCCTCACCGGCCTGCCCAACCGGCGCCTGCTCACCGACCGCCTCAACCACGCCCGCACCACCTGTGCACGCCAGGACCATCGGGGCGCCCTGCTGTTCATCGACCTGGACAACTTCAAGACCGTCAACGACACCCTGGGCCACGACACCGGCGACCTGCTCCTGAACAAGGTCGCCGAACGCCTGGCCGGCTGCGTACGCGAGAGCGACACCGTGGCCCGCTTCGGCGGCGACGAGTTCGTGGTCATGCTGGAGGGCCTGAGCGCGCAGCCCCAGGAGGCGACCAACCAGGCCAGCCTGGTCGGCGAGAAGATCCTGGCCGCGCTCAACCAGCCCTGCATGCTGGCCGGCCACAAGCACCATGGCACCAGCAGCATCGGCGCCACGGTATTCACCGGACGCGGCGACTCGGTCGAGGATCTGCTCAAGCAGGCCGACCTGGCCATGTACCAGGCCAAGGAGGCCGGCCGCAACGTCCTGCGCTTCTTCGACCGGAGCATGCAGGACGTGGTCGCCGCCCGCGCCGCCCTGGAGGCGGACCTGCGCCAGGCCCTGGCCCGGAGCGAGTTCGTCCTGCATTACCAGCCCCAGGTCGAAGGCGACGGCAACCTGGTCGGCGCCGAGGTCTTGCTGCGCTGGCAGCATCCCGAGCGCGGCATGGTGCCGCCGGGCGAATTCATCCCCCTGGCCGAGGAGACCGGCCTGATCCTGCCCATCGGCCGCTGGGTGATCGAGGCGGCCTGCCGCCGTCTGGTCGCCTGGTCCGAGCAACCGGAACGGGCACGCTGCACCCTGGCGGTCAACATCAGCGCCCGCCAGTTCCATCAGAGCGATTTCGCCCAGCAGGTCATGGCCGCACTCCGGGCCACCGGTGCCAACCCGCGCCGGCTCAAGCTGGAGTTGACGGAAAGCCTGCTGCTCGACGACATGGACGACATCGTCGCCAAGATGGCCGCGCTCAAGGCGCACGGGGTCGGCTTTTCCCTGGACGACTTCGGCACCGGCTATTCCTCGCTGTCCTACCTGAAGCGGCTGCCCCTGGACCAGCTCAAGATCGACCAGTCCTTCGTCCGGGAAGTGCTCACCGACGCCAACGACGCCGCCATCGCCCGCACCATCATCGCCCTGGCCGACAGCCTGGGCCTGGCGGTGATCGCCGAGGGGGTGGAGACCGAAGCCCAACGCGACTTCCTCGCCGGCGCGGGCTGCCACGCCTACCAGGGCTGGCTGTACGGCCGGCCGGTGCCGGCGGAGGCCATGGAACGCCTGCTCGACGCCGGCCTGCCCCTGCACGGGACCACCAAGCACCTCAGCGTCGCAACACCGCCAGCCAGCGCCACAGGTTGAGCATCCCGGACAGCGAGGCGGCCACGTAAGTCAGCGCGCAGGCGGTCAGGATGCGGCGCGCCGGCGCCAGGTCGCGTTCGGCCAGGCCGATTCCGGCCAGGAGCGGCAGGGCGCGCCGGAAGCTGGCGTCCAGTTCCACCGGCAGGGTGACCAGGTGCACCAGGGCCGCCGCCAGGAAGCCGGCCGCACCGACGAGCAGGCCGACCAGGCCGCTGGCCGGGCGCCGGGTGACCAGCATCAGCACCGGGATGGCCAGCATGAGGATGGCGCCGGCCTTTTCCGCCGCCTGCGCCACCCTGACCAGACGGGTACGCCAGGCCAGCGGGGCATAGCCGCCGTGGTCCTGGATGGCATGGCCGACCTCGTGGGCGGCCACCGTGACCGCGGTCAGGGAACGGCCGTGGTAATTGTCGGCGGACAGGCGCACGGCCTTGGCGGCCGGGTCGTAGTGGTCGCCCCGGTCGGTGACCTCGACCGTCACTTCGACCATGCCGTTCTCGCCGAGCAGGCGCCGGGCCAGTTGGGCACCGGTGTGGCCGAGGTCGGCGCGCTCGCCGGCATGCCGGCGCAATACCGCCCCGGCCCACCAGCCCGGTGCCAGGAGCAGCCCGAGCAGGGCCAGGGCGATGAGCGCAGCGGCCAGGGTCGGGGCCCGGGTGCTTACTGCATCTGCTGGATACCGGCCACCACCCAGCCGCCCTTGCCGCTGGCCGGCTTGGTCAGGTGCCAGACTTCGTCGAAGTCGAGCGCCGCGGCGTCGACCTCCTCACGGATGAGGCCATGGAAGCGCACGCTGACCAGGAGACGGCTCGCCTCCTCGACGCACTCCAGGACCTCGGCATCGAGCATCATCACCTCGGTGCGTTGCGGCGCGGCGCCGCGCTCGGCCAGTTGCAGCTTGATCTCGGCGTACATCTCCGGGCTGGTGAAGTCGCGCAGGTCGTCCAGGTTGCCGGCATCGGAGGCGGCCTGCATGCGGATGAAGTTGAGCTTGGCCTGGCGGACGAAGGCCTCGGCGTCGAAGCCGGCCGGCAGGCTGGCGGCCTGGGCCGGGGCGGCAATGGCACCGCTTGCAGCCTGGGCCGGGAACGGCGTCACG
>JAAXVP010000142.1 GCA_013335435.1 Thiobacillus sp.
TGCCGATACGCGGCAGGAAGGCGGCCCGGGCGGCGCCGATGTTGGCGTTGGCGGCGACCAGGCGCTGCTCGGCGGCGCGCACGTCGGGCCGGGCCAGCAGGGCTTCCGAGGGTACCGACACGGCGAGGTTGCCGACCACGTTCTGCTCGCTCAGGCGGCGGCCTTCCGGCAGCTTGTCGGGCTGGCCGCCGACCAGCAGGGCGAGGGCGTTCTCGGCCTGGGCCCGGCTGCGTTCCAGGCTGGCCAGTTCGGTGCGTATTGCTTGGTAGGCGCCGTCGGCGGCCAGGTAGTCGAGATCGCCGGCCAGGCCGACGTCGCGCCGCTTCTCGACCAGGAAGCGCAGGTCCTTGCGGTTCTCCAGGGTGGCCTTGGTCAGGGCCAGGCGTTCGTCCAGTTCCTGGCGGCTGAAATAGGCCGCGGCGACGTCGGCGATCAGGCCGATGCGGAAGGCGTCGCGCGCCTCCTCGCTGGCCAGGTAGCTGGCCTTGGCGGCCTCGTTCAGGCTTTTTACCCGGCCCCAGAAGTCGAGTTCGAAGGCGGTGATGCCGAGGGATATGTCCCAGCGCTGGCTGGTGCGGGAGCGGCCGGTGCCGGTCAGGTCGGCCGGCGTCCGGGCGGCCGATTCGCCGGCGTTGACGTTCACGGTCGGCAGCCGGTCGGCCCGGCTGATACCGTACAGGGCGCGCGCCTCCTCGACCCGTGCCACCGACATGCGCAGGTCGCGGTTGTTGGCCAGGGCGGCCTCGATCAGGGCCTGCAGGCGCGGGTCGGGCAGCATCCGGCGCCAGGACAGGCCGACCGCCGGGGTTTGCGCGGCGGCGGCGGCCGGTTGCGGCCATTGTGCCGGTACCGGTGCGGCCGGGCGTTCGAAATTCGGCAGCATGGAGCAGCCGGAGACCAGCAGCAGGGCGGCCGGCAGTGCGGCTAGGACGAACTTACGCATGGTCGTTCTCCTGATGGGTGCGGGCGTGGCCCGGGAACAGGCGCCGCACCACGACGTAGAACACCGGCACCAGGAACACCGCCAGCACGGTGGCGGTGAACATGCCGCCGATGACGCCGGTGCCGATGGCGTGCCGGCTCTCGGCGCCGGCGCCCACCGACACAGCGAGCGGCGAGACGCCGGCGATGAAGGCGATGGAGGTCATCAGGATGGGGCGGAACCGCAATCGACAGGCCTCCAGGGTGGCGTCCACCAGGTTCTTGCCCTCGTCCTGCAGGCGGCGGGCGAATTCGATGATCAGGATGGCGTTCTTCGACGACAGGCCGATGATGGCGATCAGGCCGACCTTGAAGTAGACGTCGTCCGGCAGGCCGCGCAGGGTCACCGCGGCGGCGGCGCCGAACACGCCCAGGGGCACCACCAGCATGACCGCGAGCGGGATGGTCCAGCTCTCGAACAGGGCCGCCAGGACCAGGAACACGACCAGGATGGAGACGCCGAACAAGAGCGGCGCCTGGGATCCGGACATGCGTTCCTCGTAGGACGTGGCCGACCATTCGTAGCCGATGCCGGCCGGCAGCTTGGCGGCGATCTCCTCCATGGCCTGGAGGGCGTCGCCGGTGCTGCGGCCGGGTGCCGGGGTGCCGGCGATCTTCATCGCCGGCAGGCCGTTGTAGCGGTCCAGCTTGGGCGAGCCGATCACCCACTTGGGCGTGGCCAGTTCCGACAGGGTGACCATGCCGCCCTTGCCGCGCACCGGCAGCTTGAGGATGTCCTCGATGCTGCGCCGGGTGTCCGCCTCGGCCTGCATCTGGACGCGCAGGATGCGGCCCTGGCGCACGAAGTCGTTGATGTAGGCGACGCCGAGGGCGGATTGCAGGGTGTCGTTGAGGTCGGCGGTGCTCACCCCCAGGGTCTCGGCCTTGACCCGGTCGACGTCCAGGAACAGCTGAGGCGCCGGCTCCTGGCCCTCGGGCCGGACGCCGGTCAGGCGCGGATCCTGCATGGCCAGGCCGAGGGCCATGTTGCGCGCCTCCACCAGCTTGTCGCGGCCGAGGCCGCCGCGATCCTGCAGGCGGAAGTCGAAACCGCCGGCGGCGGCCAGCTCCGGGATGGGCGGCGGGTTGATGGCGAAGGCCATGGCCTGCTTGATCCTGAAGAAGGTCATGTTGGCCTTGCCCACCATGGCCGTGGCGCCGTGTTCCTGGCCGGGCCGCTCGTCCCAGTCCTTCAGGCGCACGAACACGATGGCGGCGTTCTGGCCGCGCCCGAAGAAGGAGAAGCCGGCCACCCCGATGACGTGGGCCACCTCGGGCTGCTTCATGTAGTACTGCTCGATCTGGGACAGCACGGCCAGGGTGCGCTCGTTGGTGGCGCCCGGCGGCAACTGGACCAGGTTGAGGAAGTAGCCCTGGTCCTCCTCGGGCAGGAAGCTGCCGGGCAGGCGCTGGAACAGCCAGCCGGTGGCGGCCAGGAGGACCGCGTAGATGACCAGGTAGCGGCCGGTCTTGCGGGCGGCGCGGCCGACCCAGGAGGTGTAGCCGGTGACCGTGCGGCCGAACATGCGGTTGAACCAGCCGAAGAAGCCGGTGGTCGGCAGCATGTCCTTGCCCGGCGTGTGCTTGAGCAGGCTGGCGCACAGGGCCGGCGTCAGGGTCAGGGCCATGAGCACCGAGAACAGGATGGTCAGGATCAGGGTGACCGAGAACTCCCGGTAGATCGCCCCGGTGGAGCCGGGGAAGAAGGCCATCGGGATGAACACCGCGATCAGCACCAGGGTGATGGCGATGATGGCGTTGACGATCTGGTCCATGGCCTTGCGGGTGGCGTCGCGCGGCGACAGGCCCTCGGTGGTCATGATGCGCTCGACGTTCTCCACCACCACGATGGCGTCGTCCACCACGATGCCGATGGCCAGCACCATGGCGAACAGGGTCAGGACGTTGATGGAGAAGCCGAACAGGTACAGGCCCAGGCAGCCGCCGATCAGGGCGATGGGCACGACGATGGTCGGGATCAGGGTGGCGCGCAGGTTCTCCAGGAACAGGAACATCACCAGGAAGACCAGGAACACCGCCTCGGCCAGGGTCTTGACCACCTCCTTGATGGAGATCTCGACGAACTTCGAGGTGTCGTAGGGCACCATCCAGGACACGCCCTTGGGGAAGAACTTGGCCAGTTCGTCCATCTTGGCGTTGACCGCCAGCACCGTTTCCAGGGCGTTGGCGCCGGGCGACAGGCGCACCGCGATGGCGGCGGCCGGCTGGCCGTCGATGCGCGCCGCCACGGAATAGTCCTGGGCGCCCAGCTCGACCCGGGCGACGTCCTTGACGCGCAGGGTGGAGCCGTCCGGGTTGGTGCGCACGATGACGTTGCCGAACTCCTCCGGGGTGGCGAGCCGGCTGTTGGTGACGATCACCGCGTTGACCTGCTGGCCCGGCGCGGCCGGCAGCTGGCCGAGTTCGCCCGAGGCCAGCTCGACGTTCTGGGCGCGCACCGCGCCGGCCACGTCGGCGGGCGACAGGCCGTAGGCGTGCAGCTTTTCCGGCTTCAGCCACAGGCGCATGGAGTACTCGGTGCCGAACAGCAGGGCCTCGCCGACGCCCGGCACGCGCCGGATCGGTTCCAGCACGCTGGCGGCGGCGTAGCTGCCCAGGTCGACGTTGTTCTTGCTCTTGTCGGGCGAGATCAGGGCGATGATGGTGACGTAGTTCCGGGCCGCCTTGTTCACCGTCACGCCCAGGCGCCGGACCATGTCGGGCAGGCGCGCCTCGACCCGCTTGATGCGGTTCTGCGCCTCCACCGAGGAATAATCCAGGTTGGTGCCCGGCTTGAAGGTCAGGGTCACCGTGCCGGTGCCGATCTGGGAGGCGGACGAGGTGTAGAGCAGGTTCTCGATGCCGTTCATCTCCTGCTCGATCAGGGCCACGGCGGTGTCCTCGACCACCTGGGCGGAGGCGCCGGGATAGTTGACCGTGATGTCCAGGGCGGGCGGCGCCACCGACGGGTATTGCGAGACCGGCAGGTTCTTGAGCGCCAGGACGCCGCCGAGCAGGATCAGGATGGCGATCACCCAGGCGAACACCGGGCGATCGATGAAGAAACGCGGGATCATGGTCGGGCCTCTTTACTTGGAAGGCGCCGGGGCGGGCGGCGCGGCCGGGGCCAGCGGGGCCGGCGCGCCGGCCGGCACGGCCTTCACGGAGCTGCCCGGCTTGGCCTTCTGGAGGCCGTCGACGATGACCTGCTCGCCGCCCTTGAGGCCGTCGGTGACCACGAAGTCACCCGAGGCCATGCCGCCGGTCTTGATCGGCTGGGGCGCGACCTTGCCGTCCGCTCCCACGACCATGACGAACTGGCCCTGGGGGCCGGCCTGGACGGCGCGCTGGGGCACCCGGATGGCGCCCTCGTCGACGGCGGACGGGAAGCGGATGCGCACGAACATGCCGGGCAGGAGCTCCTTCTTCGGATTGGGGAATTCGGCGCGCAGGCTGACCGCGCCGGTGGACGGGTCGACCGCCAGGTCGGAGAACAGGATCTTGCCGGGCAGGGCATAGGTGCTGCCGTCTTCCAGCAGCAGTTCCACCTTGGCCGAGTCGGCGCGCTTCAGCTTGCCTGACTTGACCGCCGCCTGCAGGCGCAGCAGTTCGCCGCCGGGTTGGGTGAAGTTGGCGTAGATGGGGTCGATCTGCTCGATGGTGGCCATGTGGGTGGCCTCGCCCTTGCCGACCAGGGCACCCTCGGTGACCAGGGCGCGGCCGATGCGGCCGGAAATCGCCGCCGGCACGCGGGTGTTCTCCAGGTCCAGCTCGGCGCGGGCCAGGGTTGCCTCGGCTTGTTTCAGCCTGGCCGAGGCGGCATCGTATTCCTGCTGGCTGACCGCCTTGATGGCGAGCAGCGGCTTGTAGCGTTCGGCCACCAGGCGGGCCGCCTCGACATCGGCGGCGGCGCCGTCGCGGGTGGCCTTGTAGGTGCGGGCGTCGATCTGGAACAGGGTGGCGCCGGCGGCCACGTCCGAGCCTTCCGTGAACAGCCGTTTCTCGACGATACCTTCTACCCGCGCCCTGACCTCGGCGGTGCGCCAGGCCTGCAGGCGGCCGGGCAGGTCCTGGGTCAGGGTGGCCGAGCCGGTCGCGGCGGTGACGACGCCGACTTCCGGCGGCGGCATGGCGCCGCCGGCACCGGCCGGGGGCGTCTCCGACTTCTTGCCGCAGGCGGCGAGCAGGGAAACGAGCAGCATGGGCAGGACGATACGGGCGGGGTGCGTCACGGCGAACTCCTGGAAATCGGTAGACTTGAAGATAGGCAATCGTACATACATACACCAATGTATGTAAGCGTCGCGCTGTTATTTTGCCTGCCCGGTGGCGGCCAGTGTGGCATTTCCGGTCCAGTGCCTGGGCATTCACTCATGGCGCAAGGCCTCGATGGGATCCAGGCGGGCGGCCCGGCGCGCCGGGAAGTAGCCGAACAGGACGCCGATGGCGGCCGAGAACAGGAAAGACAGCAGGTTGACCGCCGGATCGAAAATATAGGGGATGTCGATCAGGTCGGCGATGCCGATGGTGGCCCCGGTGGCCAGGCCGATGCCGATCAGGCCGCCCAGGCTGGACAGCACCACCGCCTCGATCAGAAATTGCAGCAGCACCTCCCGCTCCAGGGCGCCGATGGCCAGGCGGATGCCGATCTCGCGGGTGCGTTCGGTGACCGACACCAGCATGATGTTCATGATCCCGATGCCGCCCACCAGCAGGCTCACCGCCGCCACGGCGCCGAGCAGCATGGTGAGTATCCTGGTGGTGCCGGTCAGGGTCTCGGCGATCTGGCGCGGGTCCATGACCCGGAAATCGTCCTCCTCGTTGTCGGCGATGTTGCGGCGTTCGCGCAGCAGGCGGGTGACCTGGTCCTTGACGGCGTCGATGGCGGAGGCCGAGCGCACCGAGACGGTGATCATGCCGACGTCCAGGTTGCCGGCCAGGCGCCGTTGCACGGTGCGCAGGGGCATCACCACGGTGTCGTCCTGGTCCGAGCCCATGCCCGACTGGCCGCGCGACTTGAGCAGGCCGATCACCTCGCAGGCGAACTGCTTGATGCGGATCTCCGTGCCGACCGGGTTCTGGCGTCCGAACAGCTTGTCCCGCACGGTCTCGCCGATCACGCACACCGCCTTGCCGGCGCGCTCCTCGGCCTCGCTGAAGCCGCGGCCCTGGGCGATCACCCAGTTGCCGGCCTGGAAGTAGTCGTTGCTGGTACCGGTGACCACGGTGGACCAGTTCTTCGCCTGGTACACCGCCGTGGCCGATTTGCTCACCATCGGGGCGACCGCCTCGGCGGCCGAGACCTGGGCGCGGATGGCCTCGACGTCGGCCAGCTTGAAGTTGGGGGCGCCCTCGGAGCCGGGGCCGAAGCGCTGGCCGGGGCGCAGCATGAGCAGGTTGCTGCCCATGCTGGCGATCTGGTCGGACACCGACTGGGTGGCGCCGTTGCCCAGGGTGACCATGGTGATCACGGCGGCGACGCCGATGACGATGCCCAGGACGGTCAGGAAGGAGCGCAGCAGGTTGCGCCGGATCGCGCGCAGGGCCAGGAGCAGGGTGTTCCAGAGCATCAGGCGCCTTCCTGGCGGCGGTCGCTCTCGACCATGCCGTCGACGAAATGGACGATGCGGCCGGCATAGGCCGCCATGTCGGGCTCGTGGGTGACCATCAGGACGGTGATGCCTTGCTCGCGGTTGAGGCGGACGATCAGGTCCATGATCTCGCGGCCGTTCTTGCTGTCCAGGTTGCCGGTCGGCTCGTCGGCCAGCAACACGGCCGGGCCGGTGACGATGGCGCGGGCGATGGCGACGCGCTGCTGCTGGCCGCCCGACAGCTCGGCCGGGGTGTGGTGTTCCCAGCCGGCCAGGCCGACCTGGGCCAGGGCCGCGCGGGCGGCGGCATGCCGGCTGGCGGCCGGCTCGCCGCGGTAGATCAGGGGCAACTCGACGTTCTCCAGGGCGGTGGTGCGCGCCAGCAGGTTGAAGCCCTGGAACACGAAGCCCAGGTAGTGGCGGCGCAGCAGGGCGCGCTGGTTGCGGCTCATGCGCTCGACCGCCACGCCCTGGAACTGGTAGCTGCCGCTGGTGGGGACGTCCAGGCAGCCGAGGATGTTCATCACCGTCGACTTGCCCGAGCCGCTCGGGCCCATGACGGCGACGAACTCGCCGGCCGGGATGGCCAGGTCGATGCCCTTCAAGGCCTGGAAGGCGGCCTGGCCGCTGCCGTAGGTCTTGGTCAGGGCGGACAGCCGGATCAGCTCCGGGGCCTCGGTCATGGCTGGCTGCCCAGGCTCTCGGTGATCACCGCCGTGCCGGCCTTGAGGTCGCCGCCGACGATCTCGGTGTGCTTGCCGTCGCTGGCGCCGGTCTGGACGTCGACCGGCACGGCCCGGCCGCCGCGCAGCACCCAGACGCGCGGCTGGCCGTTCGTGCCGTTCCCCTGCGCCTTCGGGGTTTGCCGCGGCATGCGCGGCATCATGGCGCTCAGGACGGACCCGTTCTTCTTGGGGACCGCCGCGGGGGTCTCGGGCGTGAAGCGCAGGGCGGCGTTGGGTACCAGCAGCACGTTGTCGCGGGTCAGGGTGACGATGTCGGCGGTGCCGGTCATGCCGGGACGCAGGCTGAGGTCGTCGTTGTCGACCCGGAGCACGGTCTGGTAGGACACCACGCCGTTCTCCTCCTGGGCGCCGTAGCTGACCCGGGTGATGATGGCGGCGTACTGCCGGCCGGGCCAGGCGTCGACCGTGAAGCTGGCCTTCTGGCCGGCCTTGACCCGGCCGACGTCGGCCTCGTCGACATCCACCTGGAGTTCCATGCGGGCCAGGTCCTCGGCCAGGGTGAACAGCACCGGCGCCTGCAGCGAGGCGGCCACGGTCTGGCCCGGCTCGACCTTGCGGGCCAGGACGACGCCGTCGATGGGCGAGCGGATGAAGGCCTTGGCCAGGTTGGTGCGGTCCGATTGCAGACTGGCGCGGGCCTGGGCCACGCTGGCCAGGGCGCTGGCCTCGTTGGCCTGGGCGCGCTTGAGGTTGGCCTCGGCGGTGTCCAGTTCGCTCTTCGACGGCACCTTGCCGCCGGACAGTTCGGCCACCTGGCGCATCCGGGCCAGGCTGGCGCTCGTTTCGGCCACCGTGGCGCGGGCCTGGAGGACGGCGGCCTCGGCGGCATCCAGGTTGGCCTGCGACTTGGTCACCGTGTCGATCAGCTTGGACTGGTCCAGGCGGGCCAGGACCTGGCCGGCGCGCACCGGGTCGTTGTCGTCGACCATGACCTTGTCGACGATGCCGGACAGTTCGCTGCCGACGTCGACCTTATTGGTCGGCTGCAGGTTGCCGGTGGCGGAGACCTTGACCACCAGGTTGCCGAGCGCGACCGGCTCGGTCTTGTATTGCGGCAGCTTGGCGGCCTCGTCGCCGCGCAGGCCGAGATAGAGCGCACCGGCGGCCAGGACGGCGACGGCCGCGATCAGGCCGAGGCGCCAGCGCCGGGAGCGGCCGCCGCTGCGGTCGCGGGCGAGGATTTCCTGCAATTTCGTGGTGTCGGTCATGGTTGTTCCTAGGGTGTGGCAACGCCCCCCCCTCTCCCCCGGCCCCTCCCCCTCGAGGGGGG
>JAAXVP010000421.1 GCA_013335435.1 Thiobacillus sp.
GCAGGCGGCGCGCCACCTCCTTGCGTACTTCGCGGTCCGGGTCGTGCGCCAGGCGCGGCAGGGAGCCGTGCGGCAGGCGGCGGGCGACCTGCAAGCGCACCATGTAGTCCGGGTCGGCCATCATCCGGGCCAGCCGGGCGATAGGCAGGCGGGCGGCCACGGTGATGCGCACCTCGCGGTCGACGTCGTGCATCAGGTCGGCCAGTTCGTCGGCCGGCAGGCGCAGGGCCACGGCCCGGCGCACCACCTCGTCGGCATCCTTGGCCAGCGGCCGCACCGCCGCCAGCGGGGCGTAGCGGACCGCGATGGCACGCCGCTCCCAGAACCGGTCGGCCAGGCAGGCCTCGGCGTAATCCGGGTTGCGGCGCAGGAAACGGTCGATCTGGCGGCCGCTGTGGGCGATCAGGCAGATGTCGCCGGGCACGCAGCGACCGGCGCGCAGGGTCGTGTCGCGCTGCGGGCAGGTGGCGCAGTCCGCGGTCGGTTCTTCCTTCAACAGGGTCAGTTCGGTCATGGCTCGGGCATGGGGCGTCGGGCTCCGGATGTCGTCGTTATCTCTTCAGCAACACCTATGCCAGGGCGGCAACCCGCATGGCGGCAAGGGGCCGGGATGGCGCGGTCGGCTTTATCCGGACATCCGGGCGTTGTTTTGTCGGGTTCCCGACAAATGTCGTTTGGGTATAAACACTTGCCTGGGACGGGTGCGAGGCGCACGATGGCGCGAGAACCGATAAGCCGGGCGTAAGCCTGACCGAACCGATAACAGGGAGAATTGCGCCATGATTCCCTCGTCGCCCCGCCGTACCTGGATATTCCTGATCGCCAGCACCCTGGTTTTTTTTGCTCCCGACCTGGTGGTTCCGGAGACGATGGCCCACGACCCGACCTATCTGAGCCTGTATGGCCTGTACCAGGGCGTGCTGATCGTGGTCTTCTTCGTTTTCGGGCCGGCCCTCTGCCGGGCCATGGTCGTCGCCGAGCTGACCGCGGGGCCGCAGCGTGCCGCCCTGGACCAGGCCAAGGCCGGGCTGCGCGGTGTTCCCGACCTGCCCGTCACCCTGGTCGACCACCAAGCGCCGTTCGTCGTCACCGCCGGCCTGTTGCCGGCCCGCAGCGCGGTATTCCTGTCCTCCGAAATGGTCGCCGGTCTCGGTCCGCTCGGACTGCGCTTCCTGCTCGCGCGCGCCCTGGCCCATGGCGGCCCGGACCAGCGCCTGGCCGCCGTCCTGCCCATCCTGCTCCTGACCCTGCTCTGGCCGGACGACTATTCCGCCTTGTCTACCTGGCTGTTCCTGGCCGCTTTCTCGGCCGCCTGGCTGGCCGTGCACTGGACCTTCGAGCTGCGCGCCGATCGCAAGGCCGCCCTGGCGATGGGAGACGGTGCCGAGCTCGGTCTGGCCGAGATGCTGGCCTCGGGCGGCGGCGCCCTGGCCGGCCTGTCCATGCAGCCGCCCTTGCGCTGGCGCCTGCGCGCCGTCGCCTCGGGCTGACGCCGGGCCGGTCGATTCCGGCGCATTGCAATATGCCGGTCGCCCGGTCTTGCTATCCTGATGCGATGACCGAAATGCGGAGCCTGCCGTGACAACACCCTTCAAGCCGTTCCTGGCCCTGTGCGCCATCCTCGCCTGGCAGGTCGGCCAGGCCGCCTGCGTCGACGGCCAGAAGCTGCGCCTGCTGCATTTCAACGATTTCCATGGCCAGATCGAGGCCTATGCCGAGCCGGGCAGCCCCGACAAGGTGGCCGGCATCGCCCGCCTGGCGGCGGCGGTCGCGGCGGCCCGCGCCGAAGAACCGGGCCGGCCGGTGCTGCTGCTGTTCGCCGGCGACCTGCTCCAGGGCACGGTCACCTCCAGCCTGTTCCTGGGCATCCCCGACGTCGCCCTGTTCGGCAAGCTGGGCGTGGACGCGGCCGTCATGGGTAACCACGAGATCGACTATGGCCAGGACGTGTTCCGCCGCCTCGCCGGCCGGGCCGCCTTCCCGTTCCTGAGCGCCAACGTGGCGAGCCGGCCGGAGCCGCTGCCGGTCCGGCCCTACGTCGTGATCGCCAAGCCGGGCGCGCCTAGGGTGGCGGTGCTCGGCCTGACCACCGGCGAGCTGACCACCGCCACCCACCCGCGCAACGCCGAGGGCATCAGCGTCGAGGAGCCGGTCGCGGCGGCGCGTCGCCTGGTGCCGGAACTGCGCGACCGGGCCGACATGGTGGTGGCCCTGTCGCACATGGGCATCGCCGACGACCGCCGGCTGGCGCGCGCCCTGCCCGAACTCGACCTGGTCGTGGGCGGCCACAATCACAACGTCTATGCGGAGCCGGAAACGGAGAACGGCGTCGCCATCGTCCAGGCCGGCGAGCGCGGCCGCCGGCTCGGCCGCCTGGACCTGGACTGCAGGGACGGCCGCATGGTCCGGGTCGGCTATCGCCTGCTCGACCTCGGCGCCGGCGCG
>JAAXVP010000422.1 GCA_013335435.1 Thiobacillus sp.
CCTTGTATTTCGCAGCCACATCCTTGTAGGCCGGTCCGACGCGCTTTTCGGCGACGGTATGACAGGCCACGCAACGGGCCTTCTTGATGATCTCTTCCGAAGCCAGGGCCGGGGAAGCGGCGGCAACCCCCAGCGCGACAGTGCAAACCAACTGGACAAATTTCATGAGCTCCTCCTTCTTATGGAATAACGTAATTCAGCGCGAGCGACGCAACGATCGCCCTGCCTCCGTCAAACAGCAAAAACCGTGCAGGGCCGGGTAACTTTCTCGCTTCACAACAAAACCCTTTGCAGACAGCAACTTGCAAGATCGACCCGGCACCGGACCAGGGCCGGAGCGTGTTCAGGGTCAGCACACCTGCTCCATCCCGTTACGTCAGCCTGAACACCTGCTCCATCAATTCACCCCGCAAAGCACCAGAAAACCCGCGACAAACACGACTTTTCAGCCTCAATCCCCAAAACAGGGCACCGACAGCGCATTCTGCCGCCCATTAGCCGGCGGGCATGTTTCCTGCTGCTTCGAGGCGGTGAAAGACATCGACCCACACGCCATCACCCTGCCCCTGGACGCCATTCGGCGCTCCTGGGAACGTTGCGCCGCCAGCGGCCTGCGTACCGACGAACCGCTGCCGGACACGCGCAACCAGCGCACCAGCCTGTCGGACCGCCTCGAAGCCAATGCCCGGCTGGTCACCTACGCCCAGCCGATCATGGAGCACCTGCACCAGCAGATCGCCCGTTCGTCGTCTACCATCCTGCTGGCCGACGATTCCGGCGTAATCCTCCGCTCGGTGGGCGACCAGGACTTTCTCGAACGGGCCGCGCGCATCTCCCTCAAGCCCGGGCATTCCTGGTCCGAGGCGGTGATGGGCACCAACGCCATCGGCACCGCCCTGGCCGAGCAGCGCCCGGTGGCCGTCATCGGCGCCGAGCACTACCTCGACCGCAACAAGTTCCTGACCTGCATCGCCACGCCCATCCACGCCCCCACCGGCGGCGTGCTCGGCATCCTCGATGTATCCAGCAGCGTGTGCATGACCCAGGTGCATGCCCAGGCACTGCTCCAGACCACCGCCGAAATCATCGAGAACCGCCTGATCGAAACGGTGGTTGATGCCGCCGTGGTGATCCGCTTCCATCATCAGCCGGAAGCCCTCGGCTCCCCGCTGGAGGGCCTCGCCGTGTTCGACGAGGCCGGCGGCCTGCTGGCCTGCAACCGACGCGCCGAACGCCTCCTCGGCATTGCCGACACCCAGCTCACCCGGCCGCCGTTCTGGAACATCTTCGAGACGCGCTGGAACACCGTGCTCGACCACGCCCTGCAAAGCAGCGTGCGGCCCACCAAACTGCGCTGCCACCGGGGCCGCGAGTTTGTCGCCCACGTGCTGGTCAGCAATCTGCAGCGGGTACGCCCGGCCAGCACCAAGGAAGTGCGTCCCACGCCGCGGCCGCGCGCGCCGCATACACTCGACGACCTCGATCTCGGCGACAAGACCGTCAATCACGCCGTGCGACGCGCCCGCCGCATCCTCGGGCTGGACATCCCGCTGCTCGTCCAGGGGGAAACCGGCACCGGCAAGGAAGTCTTCGCCCAGGCCTTTCACCATAGCGGCCCGCGCCGTGAAGGGCCCTTCGTGGCCATCAACTGTGCCGCCATCCCGGCCACCCTGATCGAAGCGGAACTCTTCGGCTACAGCGCCGGCGCCTACACCGGTGCGCGTGGCGACGGCGCCCGCGGCAAGCTGCGGGAAGCCAACGGCGGCACCCTGTTTCTCGATGAAATCGGCGACATGCCACTCAAGCTGCAGGCAGTTTTGCTGCGCGTCCTCGAAACCCGGCGGGTCACCCCCCTCGGCGGCGGCCCGGAAGAAGAGATCGACCTGTCCCTGGTGTGTGCCAGCCACCGCTCCCTCAAGACCCTGTGCGAAAACGGCGGCTTTCGTCCTGACCTGTACTTCCGCCTGTCGGCGATGAGCCTGTCGCTGCCGGCCCTGCGCGAGCGCAGCGACATCGAATCGATGGCACGCCGCATCCTGCAGGAAGAATCCCCCAACCGGCCAGTGCGCCTGTCCGCCTCCACACTCGATCTGATCCGTCGTCACCCGTGGCCGGGCAACATCCGCCAGCTGAAAAACGCCCTGCGCCTGGCCACCGCCATGCTCGGCCCGGACGAGGACACCCTCACGCCCGAGCACCTGCCCCAGGAGCTGCTCGAAGACCCCGACGCCCCCGCCCCGCTACCGCCCTCGCAAAGCCTGCGGGCCGCCGAAATCCGCCTGGTGGAAGATACCGTCTCCCGCCACAACGGCAACATTTCGGCCGCCGCCCGGGAACTGGGTATCACCCGCACCACCCTGTATCGCAAGCTGCGCCAGATGTCGTCCCTGTAGCCCCGGGGAGCGCAACACACCCTGCCGGGCGTGGGATACTTCGCCTTTCAT
>JAAXVP010000423.1 GCA_013335435.1 Thiobacillus sp.
TCTTGTCGGACTGAAGTCCGACCCACGGGAGCGTTACCCGCGGCAGGCGGCTGCGGCGATGTCCAGCGAGCGCAGGCGCAGAGCGGGGTCGAAGATGTCGCAGACGAGCATGAACTCGTCGGCTGCCGTTGCCTCGGCGAGGCGATTCAGGCCGTCTTTCACGGTATCCGGCCAGCCGATGACGGCTGCGCCAAGGAAGTCGCCGATGGCGGCGCGCTCTTCCGGATGTAGCCCGGCCATGAAGTTCTCTTCCGGTGCCTGCAGGCAGCGCCGGTCGCCGCGCAAGATGCCGAGCACGCGGCGGTGGGTGCTGCTGGCCAGGAACTCGGCCTCCTCGTCGGTGGGGGCGGCAATCAGCGGCACGCCGACGATCACGTAGGGTTTGGCGAGGGTTTCCGACGGGCGGAAGTGGCTGCGATACACCTCCAGGGCCTGCAGCAGCAGGCGTGGCGCGAAGTGCGAGGCGAAGGCGTAGGGCAGGCCCCGTTCGGCTGCCAGCCGGGCCGAGAACAGGCTGGAGCCGAGCAGCCAGATCGGCACCTGGGTGCCGGCGCCGGGCATGGCGACCAGGCGCTGGCCGGGCTCGGCGGGGCCCAGCAAGTGTTGCAGCTCGGCCACGTCGCGGGGGAAGTCGTCTTCCCGCTCGATGCGGTCGCGGCGCAGGGCACGCATGGTCATGCCGTCGGTACCGGGCGCCCGGCCAAGGCCCAGATCGATGCGCCCCGGGTAAAGCTCGGCCAGCGTGCCGAAGGCTTCGGCGACCACCAGCGGTGCGTGGTTGGGCAGCATCACGCCGCCCGAGCCGACGCGGATCGTCCGCGTGCCACCAGCAATGTGGCCGACCAGCACCGCGGTGGCCGAACTGGCGATGCCCGGCATGTTGTGATGCTCGGCCAGCCAGTAGCGGGTGAAACCGAGGGCTTCGACGTGCTGCGCCGTGCGCAGTGAAATGGCGAGGGCTTCGGCCACCGTGCCGCCTTCACGGACGGCGACGAGGTCGAGCATGGACAGGGCGATCTGCGAGAGGTCGGGCATCTTGGGCGTGCTGGATTAAGTGGCAACAGAAAGACCGCTGGCGGAGGCGGAAGGTTCAGTGCGATAGGGGCGTGCGCACCAGTTCCTGGATCAGGGCCATCATCGCCTGCTGGGTCAGCGTGGTCGGCCGCTGTGCGCTGACGGCCAGGAAGAGCCGGCTGCACAGGGGCGGGGTGACCGGGTGGGCGAGGAGTTCGGCGGTCTTGCCGGAGGTGAGCACGGCGTTCTTCGACAGCACCGCACTGCCGGCCCCGTCGGCCACCAGGTCGAGGATGGCGGCGACGCCGTCGATCTCGAGGACGATCTTCGGGCGCAGGCCGGCGCTGGCGAGGGTGCTTTCGACCAGCATGCGGATCGAGTGGGGGCGGCTGGGAATGATCAGCGGCGTGGCGGCCAGTTCGTCGAGGGTGACCGGGCGGGGCGGCTGGCCGCTGTTCTGGCGGACGAGGAAGAGTTCTTCGTCGAGCAGGTGGTGGGCCTCGATGTCGGGGGAGGACGTGGCGTTGTAGATCAGGGCGATGTCGAGGCGGCCGGAGACGAGGGATTCCTGCATGGTCACCGCCAGCCCTCGACGCCTGCCCCACCCGTGTACCAAGTGCCTACCATGGCGAGCCGTGTACTCAGCACCGCTACTTTCGCGGAGCGAAAGGCGACGATGCGGAGCGAAAGGCGATGAGTCGATCGCGTCACTTCAGCAGGTTTTCACACCAGGCCGGACCTTTCCAGGCATAAACCAGTCCCGCCACAGCCGGCCCAATGACCATGGCCAGGTTGACAAAGGTGGAGTTGAGCGCAATGGCGTTGGCATAATCCTCGCGTTCATCCACCAACTCCGGCATGAACGCCAGGCGCGCGGGCGCTTCGTCCGTCTCGATGACCACGAAGCCGTCGGGCTTCTCCAGGTCGCTGGCCAGCTTCGCCAGGAACTTGTTGGGTGCGACCCCTGCCGATGCCGTCAGCTGGGTCTCCTCCCGGATCATGCATCGAATCTGGCGGGCAATTTCTGTCGCAGAGGGAATCTGCGGCTTGTTCTCCGTCACATCCAGGTACGCCTCGTCCAGCGAAAGCGGCTCGACGAGCGGCGTCACCTCGCGGAACAGCGAGAACACGGCCGTAGAGACGAACAATGCCCATGGTGACCTCGCCCTGCGCTCCCGCTGTTCGTGCGCCGGATCCGCGCATGTCGCGGCCGACGCGGCCTAGTCTGGTATCAATGTTCTTGTCTGAGTCGTCGAGCCATTGTGGTGGATGCCGCTCGGTTTGACGCTCGCGGCGGTAGGTAATGGCCTTTTCACCTGGCTGCGCGGCCGCGTGGTTCAAAGCGGCATCAGCCTGGCAGGAGCCACCTCCAACCCATGGCTGGGATTGGTGATGGCTGCCGTCGTGGCAGTGGTTACGCT
>JAAXVP010000143.1 GCA_013335435.1 Thiobacillus sp.
TCGACGAACTGGACAGCGATCTGATCGTCGCCCATGTGCGCAAGGCCCGCCTGCCGCCGGTCAACACCTTGAGCAACACCCACCCCTTCCTGCGCGAATGCTGCGGCCGCCAATGGGCCTTCGCACACAACGGCCTGGTGCCGGACATCGTCGCGATCGAATCGGGCAACAGCGCCCGCGTCTGCCGGCCGGACGGGGAAACCGACTCGGAATTCGCCTTCTGCCACTTGCTCAGCCATGCCACCCGGCATTTCCCGACCACGAAGGCCGACTGGCCTACCCTGCTCGGAAGGGTCAGCGAGTTGATCGCCCACCATGGCAAGTTCAACTTCCTGCTCTCGGACGGCGAACACCTGATCGCCTATGGCCACGACCGGCTGCACTACCTGCAATTGCCCGACGACGAGGCCGTACTAGTCGCCACGGAACCCCTCGGCGACCTGCCCGGCTGGCTACCTTTCGCACCGGGCGAGTTGCGCATCTGGCGCCAAGGCCGACGGGTCGGGCATGTCGCGACCCATCCGCCCGTGCCGGCACACGACGCGCCCTGATCCGGTGCGGGCTGGCCCGGATCGCCCGGGCCAACCCATGGGCCAGTGCCGGGTCAGTGCGCGAGCGCGTCCGCCACCACGTCGACGATCAGGGCATGCACGGCCTTGGTCGGGTGGATGCCGTCCCAGAAGAAATAGCTGTCAGGCTGTTGGCAGGTAAACGGCGGCGTATTGGGCGTGACGCAGGGATCCGTGACGTTGGCCAGGCCATAGCCGGCCGGAGACTGGATGATGGCCTGCATCCGCCCCGAGATATCCAATTGCGCGATCTGGATGCCCGGCAGCGCCCCGAGTGCGGAAGGCGCGACATACTGCGCCAGCCCCTGGTTGAAACCGTCGGTCAGGGCGGTAGCCACCGCGACCGCACCCGGCCCCAGGGCCTGGACAGCGGGCACCAGGTCGATCCTGGCCGCATTCCAGACCAGGAACTTCCTGGCCCCGAAGGTATAAAGCGTCTGCACGCCCTGGGCGATGCCGTTCAGGGCATTGGCCACGACGGCATTGGCCGCGGCCGCCGCCTGGCCCTGGCTGCCGGTCGCCATGTAGACCCCGAAATAGGTGACCAGGGCATCGCGCAGGTCATTGTTGCCCATCTCGATGACGTACAGGGCATCAGGCGGCGCGACCTGGCCGACATCCCCCAGGAAGGTCTCCAGTTGCTGCGGCAGGTTGACCCGGTCCGGATACTCGATCGCCCGCGCCCCGCCGACCGCGTAGTTGCGCGCCTTCACGGCGCCGCTCCGGAATGCCGGTGCCACGTCCGCCGCCAGGCCGCGCGCCTGGGCGAATTGCTCGACCCAGGTGGCGCCGTTGCTGAAGTGGTGGCCGCCCTTGGCATAAGGGGCGCTCGGCACCAGCGACTCGTCCAGGCTGTCGTAGGGCGGCCGGTTCTGGCTGACCTCGCTCTGCATCAGGCCGGTACCGCGACCGGACAGGAGCGCGAAGGCATTGCCCGGATCGGACAGGCTGGTGCCGAACACGACGAGGTGGCTGAAGGTCATCTGGGCCCCCGCCATCCCGGGCAGGGCGAATACGAGGGCGATCAGGGCGGCCCGCGCCCAGGCTGCTGCCGAATTGCTGAACATCATGCCACCTCCGCGGTCTGTCCCGGGTCGGCCCGGTAACGCGAACTATAGGCCGGCGCCTTCGCCCTGCAAACCGTCCGCCTGGGCGATTCTACTCACCGCCAGGTCGTGGGCGGCGACGAACCCCATCAGGAAGGCGTAGCCGTGTGGATCCCGGTCGCGCAATCCGGCGTCCAGCCAAAGGCCGCGGCGGCCGTCCAGGGTGGCCGGGCGGACCCATGGCGAATAGCGCAGTTTCTTGTCACAGTCGAAGGTGGCGAACAGGCCGGCGACGCGGTCGACCCAGTCGCTCGGACGGAACGGCTGCCCGGAACGGGTCCGGCCGAGGATGAACAGGGCCCTCGCCGGGCACGCCTCGGCGGCTTGGGTGTCGATTTCTTGCAGTGGCATACAGGTTCCATGACGAATGCGGGATAACGCTGTCGCCGCCCTCCTCGCGGTGGACGAACGGTGCAAACGCACAGGGAACCTGTCTGGTCGTCGGATAGACGCCGGCAGTTGGGGACAATTGCGATCGCTACGACTCGGCTCGGCCCGATCTACCGGGCGACAGTCGGAGCATATGTTATTTTTATTTATGCATAAGTCAATTAAATACAGACGCGCCGCGCGGATTCCGTCTGCCCGGCACTATGGCGCCACGAGCACGCCGGCCGGCCCCGCCGTCAGCGACCCGATCACCGCGGCCTGGCCGAAGCCGTGCCGGCCAAACACGGCCATCACCTCGTCCACCGCCTCCGGCGCGCAGGCCACCAGGAGACCGCCGCTGGTCTGCGGATCGGTGAGCAAGGCGCGCTGCCAATCCTGGCAACCGCCGAACAGTTCGACCGCGCCGCCGTAGCTGGCCCAGTTGCGGCCGCTGGCGCCGGTGACGAAGCCGGCCCGGGCCAGCTCGGCCACGCCAGGCAGGATCGGCAGCCGGGCAAACTCGACCCGTGCGCGCAGGTTGGAACCGCGCGCCATTTCCAGGGCATGGCCGAGCAGGGCGAAACCGGTCACGTCGGTCATGCCGTGCACGCCGGCCATCTCGCCCAGTTCGGGGCCGGGGGTATTGAGCTGGGTGGTGGAGGCGATCATGGCCCGGTAACCGTCTTCCGGCAGTTGATCCTTCTTGAGCGCCGCCGAGTAGATGCCGACCCCCAGGCCCTTACCCAGGATGAGCACGTCGCCGGCCTGAGCGGCATTGTTCTTCTTCACCTTGGCCGGGTTGACCACGCCGATGGCGACCAGGCCGTAGATGGGCTCCTGGGAGTCGATGGAATGGCCGCCTGCGATCGGGATGCCGGCCGCCCGGGCGGCGGCGTCGCCGCCGGCCAGGATCTTGCGGATGGTGTCGTGGGGCAGCTTGTCGATCGGCATGCCGACCAGGGCCAGGGCGAACAGCGGCCGGCCGCCCATGGCGTAGACGTCGGAGATGGCGTTGGTGGCGGCGATGCGACCGAACTCGAACGGATCGTCGACGATGGGCATGAAGAAGTCGGTGGTGGCGACGATAGCCTGGTCGTCATTCAGTTTCCAGACCGCCGCGTCGTCGGAGGACTCGATGCCGACCAGGAGGTCGGGGAACTGGCTCAGCAGGCCCTTCGAGAACGGCGTATCGGCGAGGATCTGCTCCAGCACCGCCGGGGCGATCTTGCAGCCGCAGCCGCCACCGTGGGACAGGTGGGTGAGGCGGATGGGGGTATTGAGGACGGGTTCGGCCATGATGACGACGCCAGATTGAAAGGCGGCGATTTTACCCCTTCCGTCGCATCAACCATCCCGCCAAGGCCAAAGAAGCCGCCACCAGCGCCAGGAAGGCCCCATTGCCCCAGCGGCTGTACGGGGTCGCGCCGGTCATGCTCTGGGCCTGGCTGTCGAGCGTCCCGGTGGTGAAGGGCTTCAGGCTGGCCACCACCCGGCCTTTCTCGTCGAGCACGGCGGTGATGCCGGTATTGTTGGCCTTGAGCCACCAGCGCCCGGTCTCGAGGGCACGCATCTGGGCGATCTGGAGGTGCTGCCAGGGCGCGAAGGAGTCGCCGAACCAGGCGTCGTTGCTGACGTTGACCATCAGGGTCGCATCCGGCAAGGCGTGGATGAGTTCCTCGCCGAAGGCGTCCTCGTAGCAGACGTTGGCGGCGATGCGCTGGCCGGCGGCATGCAGCGCCGGCTGGTTCGGCGCGCCGCGGCTGAAGTCCGACAGCGGGATGGCCATGGCGTCGACGAACCAGTGCGCCCCCCAGGGCACGAACTCGCCGAACGGCACCAGGTGCGACTTGCGGTAGGTCTGCACCGGCCCGCCATCGAGTACCGCGACGCTGTTGTAGTAACGCGCGCCAGGTTCACGCTCCGGCACGCCGACCAGCAGGTGGCCACCGAGCTTGCGGGCGTGCGCGCGCAGCGGGTCCAGGTAGTCGGGCGGGATGTCGTCGAGGAACAACGGCCAGGCGGTCTCGGGCAGGACGATCAGGCGCGACGCGCTGGCCAGGACCATGTCACGGTAAAGGACCAGGGTCTCGGTCAGCTTTTCCGGGCGGAACTTCATCTCCTGGGCGATGTTGCCCTGGAGCAGGCTGACCGTGACCGGCACACCGACCGGACGGGTCCAGTCGACCTTCGCCAACCCCAGGCCGCCGGCCCAGAGCGCCACCGCGACCGCCAACGGCCAGGGCCGGCGCCAGGCCAAGGCCCCGGCCGTCAGGGCGACCAGCCAGGAGACCCCATAGACGCCGAGCAGGGGGGCGTAGGCGGCCAACGGACTGTGGGGCGCCTGCGAATAGCCGACGGCCTGCCAGGGAAAACCCGTGAGCAACCAGCCGCGCAACCATTCGGCGAGCACCCACGAGGCCGGCAGCAGCAGGAGCAGGCGCACCTCGGCAGAACTGTGCCGGCGTGCCGGCAGCCAGGCGGCCAGGGCCGGAAACAGGGCCAGGAAGGCGGCGAACAGCAGGGTCAGGCCGCCGGCCACCGGCAACGGCAGGCCGCCGACGTCGTGCATGCTGACGTAGACCCAGGACACTCCGGTACCGAACCAGCCGAGACCGAACAGCCAACCGCGCAGGAAGGCCTCGCGCGGGCCGGCGTCGCGCAGCAGATGGAACAACCCGGCCAGTGCCAGGATGGGCAGTGGGTAGAGATAGAAGGGGGCAAAGCCGAATACGCTGGCACCACCCAGGAGCAGGGGCAGCAGTCGCGTTGCGAAGATGAGGCGCATCAAGGGCCAGGCTGGTCGGGAAACAGCGGCAATCATGCCCGATGCAGGTTACGGCTCCAATGCCGGCGTGGCGGCGCGCCGGCAGAAATCGCTGCGAATATCAGTGGCGGCGCCGTTGCGGCTGCTGGGCCGGCGCGGGTCCGCGCGTTTCGATATGTCGGAAATTGATGCGGCCCTTGCTCAGGTCGTAGGGCGACACTTCCAGGGACACCTTGTCGCCGGCCAGGATACGGATGTGGTGCTTGCGCATCTTGCCGGAACTGTAGGCCACCAGGGTGTGACCGTTTTCCAGGGTGACGATGTAACGCGAGTCCGGCAGGACCTCAGTCACGACGCCGCTGAATTCCAATAGTTCTTCCTTGGCCATGGCCATTCCTCCGGAATAAGGTGGAAATAAAAAGCCCGGCTAGGGCCGGGCTTTCCGGGGCGCTGCCGGGATTAGTCAGCCGCGTTGATGTTCGAGGCCTGCTGACCCTTGGGGCCGCTGGTCACATCGAAAGTCACGCGCTGGCCTTCCTTCAGGGTCTTGAAACCCTTGCCCTGGATGGCGGAGAAATGGGCGAAAAGGTCTTCGCCACCGCCATCGGGGGAGATGAAGCCGAAGCCCTTGGAATCGTTGAACCACTTCACGGTACCTGTAGCCATAATCTTGATAATCCTAAATAAAAAAATAAACAAATCGGGATAACCCGGGGCGCGCGGAAGGTCAAGACTGCGGGATGATCAAGGCAGGAATACCGCTTACGGGCAAACACCAAACCAGACAACAACGACAATGCTTGAATAACGCACGCCCGGACTTTGAACCCTATTCGCCTGAATAGCAAACGTTTTTTCCATCCCCCCCGGATATCGTACGGCATCGGCCCCGACACGCCGGGTCAGAATAGGTTGTCATGGATCACACGCTGCTCACTCCCACCGCCACCCTGGTCCTGGGCATCTCCGCCCAATGGCTGGGCCGGCGCCTGCCGGCCATCCCGCTCTTCCAGGGAAACGCTGAACGAATCGATGGCCGTCATTGCGAGCGCAGCACGGCAATCCAGCCTGCCTATAGAATCAGTCTCTTCCGGATCGCCACGTCCCGCCATGCTGTCGAAGACCATCGCCCTGGGCAGCCTCTGCTCCACCTGGCCCGGGAAGTCGCCGAGCCGGCGCGGGGCTGATCGAGCGCACCGCCGTGGTGCACAAATTTTCAGCATGTCAAGCTTTTGCCGGCGGGGGCTTGGGAGTAGAATCCTCTCCCCCTCGCCCAACCTGCAATTACAAGAGGCGCATGCGCATCGGCCCCCACACACTCCGGAACAACCTGATCGTCGCCCCCATGGCGGGCGTCACCGATCGGCCGTTCCGCATGCTCTGCAAGCGCCTGGGCGCGGGCATGGCGGTATCCGAGATGGTGACCTCGAATTCCCTGCTGTACGGCTCCGCCAAGACCAAGCGACGCGCCAACCACGAGGGCGAGGCGGCGCCGATCAGCGTCCAGATCGCCGGCGCCGACCCGGCCATGCTGGCCCAGGCCGCCCGCTACAACGTCGACAACGGCGCCCAGATCATCGACATCAACATGGGCTGCCCGGCCAAGAAGGTCTGCAACGTCATGGCCGGCTCCGCCCTGCTCAAGGACGAGCCCCTGGTCGGCCGCATCCTGGCGGCGGTGGTCGAGGCGGTGCCCGAGGTGCCGGTGACCCTGAAGACCCGTACCGGCTGGGACAAGTCGATGCGCAACGCCCTGTCGGTGTTGAAGATCGCCCAGGAATCCGGCATCCAGGCCCTCGCCCTGCACGGCCGTACGCGCGCCTGCGCCTATACCGGCGAGGCCGAGTACGACACCATTAAAGTAGTGAAGGCCGAGGCGCGCATCCCGGTCATCGCCAACGGCGACATCACCACGCCCGAGAAGGCGCAGTACGTGCTCGAGCACACCGGTGCCGACGCCGTCATGATCGGCCGTGCCGCCATGGGACGGCCCTGGCTGTTCCGCGAGATCGAGCACTACCTGGCCACCGGCGAGCACCTGCCGGCACCCGAGGTGACCGAGATCCACCGGATCATGCTGGAGCACCTGGACGACCTCTACCGCTTCTACGGCGAGATCACCGGCGTCCGCATGGCGCGCAAGCACATCGCCTGGTACACCCGCGGCCTGGCCGACTCGGCCAGTTTCCGCCACGCCATGAACCAGTTGGAAACCAGCCGGGAACAGCTGGCGGCGGCGAACGATTTCTTCAATCGAGCGGCCGAGAAGAGTCGCCGGTTGGTTTACTTGCTCGACACACCATTACAACGCCAGGCCGCCTGAGCCTGGCCGCAGTCGATAACCAAGGGGAAGCCATAATGACCGCAGTAGACGAAAACGAGCTCAGCATTTGCGTACGCAAGGTGCTGAACCAGTACTTCAAGGACCTGGACGGCGAGACCGCCGCCAACGTCTACGAGATGGTGATCAACTGCGTCGAGAAACCGACCATAGAAATCGTCATGGGCCGCGCCGGCAACAACCAGAGCCGAGCCGCCGACATCCTGGGCATCAACCGCAACACCCTGCGCAAGAAGATGCTGCAACACGGAATCAAATAATTCGTAAAGGGGGAAGGGAGAAGGGGGAAGGGTAAGTTCATCCGTCACCGCCTCCGCCACCCTTCCCCCTTCCCCTTTCCCCCTTCACTCTCTATCCGACCATGATCAAACGCGCCCTCCTCTCCGTTTCCGACAAGACCGGCCTCCTCGACTTCGCCCGCGCCCTGAACGCCGCCGGCGTGGAGATGCTGTCCACCGGCGGCACCGCCAAGGCCATCCGCGACGCCGGCCTGCCGGTGATCGACGTGTCGGATTACACCGGCTTCCCGGAAATGCTCGACGGCCGGGTCAAGACCCTGCACCCGAAGGTGCACGGCGGCATCCTGGGCCGGCGCGACCTGCCCGAGCATGTGGCCACCATGCAGCAGCATGGCATCGGCAACATCGACCTGGTCTGCGTCAACCTGTACCCCTTCGTCGCCACCGTGTCCAAGCCCGGCTGCACCCTGGAAGACGCCATCGAGAACATCGACATCGGCGGCCCGGCCATGGTCCGTTCCTCGGCCAAGAACCACGCCTTCGTCACCATCGTCACCGACCCGGCCGACTACGCCACCGTGGTCGACGAGATGCAGGCCAACGGCGGCGCGGTCACCGACAAGACCCGCTTCTCGCTCGCCATCAAGGCCTTCGAGCATACCGCCGCCTACGACGGCGCCATCGCCAACCACTTCGGCAAGCTGGTCGAGGAGTCCGAGTTCCCGCGCACCATCAACCTGCAATACAAGAAGCAGCAGGGGATGCGCTACGGCGAGAACCCGCACCAGAACGCCGCCTTCTATGTCGAGGCCGGCGCCCAAGGCCCACACGCTCGGGAGGCCTCCATCGCCACCGCCCGCCAGGTCCAGGGCAAGGAACTCTCCTACAACAACATCGGCGACGCCGACGCCGCCCTCGAATGCGTCAAGCAGTTCGACCAGGGCCCGGCCTGCGTCATCGTCAAGCACGCCAACCCCTGCGGCGTCGCCTACGGCGCCAACCTGCTCGAAGCCTACGACCGCGCCTACAAGACCGACCCGGAGTCGGCCTTCGGCGGCATCATCGCCTTCAACGGCGAACTGGACGGCGCCACCGCCCAGGCCATCGTCGACCGCCAGTTCGTCGAGGTAATCATCGCCCCCAAGCTGTCCCAGGCCGCCATCGAC